>JAVJPD010000551.1:0-3995 GCA_040216475.1 Rhodospirillales bacterium | reverse complement strand
ACCCGGTCCGGATCAAACCCACCGAGATCGCCTTCCGAACGCACGGGCTCAAGCACCGGCCCGATTCCTTCCTCGAAACGAACCTCTTGTCCCAAGGCATCGGGAATAACGAGAATATCGCTGAACAGAATGGCCGCGTCGGGGCCGAACCGGCGTAGCGGTTGCAACGCCGCCTCGACGGTGAGTTCAGGAGTATAGCAAAACTCGAGAAAGTTCGGCGCCTTGGCCCTCAGTGCCCGGTACTCGGGCAGATAACGGCCGGCCTGGCGCATGAACCAAAACGGCGGCCGATCCGTCGCCCGGCCGTTCAACGCCTGCAGGAATCTTTTTTCGGAACGGTCCGAAGACCCGGTCACGTCGCTCAAGGCATTTCCTTCTACTACACTAAAAGATATATATTAAAGAAAGTTGTAGTGGTAGTTGTGCGCTGAATCGCGGGGATTATAAGTTATCCGGATTTAGAGCAGACAATCGATAAGGAATATCCGCCGGAGTATAAATCCGTGGATATCATGTGAATATAAATATTCCAGCGACGGAATTTCCGGTTTTCGGCAGGTCGGGTAAAGCGGGGATAACGTTCATTGTATGTTTCAGATCCGTCTTATCACCGATCTTCGAAAGGGTGTAAGACGGCTTTCCTATAAATTTCGATTGTGTATTTATTTTACCGTTATGTGAATGCCATGAGGCATATCCGTTTTTAGGTCTTTTATCCACACTGCGGGATGATTCAGTACAGGCGTTTTCCTGCAGTTTTACAAAGGCCGATAAACCGGCCGGCAAGCAGAGTAACGCATGAAGACTATACACTTTCACATGGTATCCGACTCGACCGGCGAAACCGTTTCCCTCGTCGCCCGGGCCTGCTTGGCTCAGTTCGAGGAGGTCAATTCCCGCAATCACAATTGGAACTTGGTGCGAACGGAGGAAAAGGTCGATGAAATTCTCGACTCCGTTCAGGCGAACCGGGGTTTCGTGCTTTATACACTGGTCGACGATGTGTTGCGTCAAAGGCTCGAGGAAGGCTGCCGCCGCTTGCAGGTGCCCTGCATCGCTTTGCTGGACCCGATCATCAACGCCCTAGGGCACTATCTCGGCTCCAAGATCGAGGGAAGACCCGGGCGCCAGCATGAAATGGATGCGGAATATTTCAACCGCATCGACGCCATGCAGTACGTTCTCAGCCACGACGACGGGCAAATGACCAAGGATCTCGAAACCGCCGACGTGGTTCTGCTCGGGGTGTCGCGCACGTCGAAAACGCCGACCTGCATTTATCTCGCGAACCGGGGCATCAAGGCCGCCAACATTCCGATCGTGCCGGGCTGCCCGATACCCGATGAAATCACCACGGTCAAAAACCCGCTGATCGTCGGGCTGACCAAGGACCCCAAGAGGCTGGTGCAAATCCGCCGGAACCGCCTGCGCATGCTCAATCAGGACGAGGAAACGGATTATGTCGATATCGAAACGGTGTCGAAGGAAGTCAACGATGCCCGGCGCCTGTTCTCGAAAAACAACTGGCCGGTGATCGACGTGACGCGGCGTTCCATCGAGGAAACCGCCGCGCAGATTCTCACCATGTACGAACGTCGCCGGGAGGAAATCGTCTGATCGCTTCCCTCAGCGCCCCGGAAACGGCCGAAGAGAAAGCCCTCGTTCTCGCCTCGGCCAGCAGCGCCCGCGCGATGATACTGGAGCGCGCCGGCATTCCCTTCGTGCGCGATCCGGCCGACGTCGACGAGGATGCCCTCAAAACGGAGTTTCGGCGCCGCAACGAACCCGTCGAATCCGCCGCCCTGGCGTTGTCGCAAGCCAAGGCGCTGCATGTTTCAAAACGCCGCCCCGGCGCCTTCGTGATCGGCGCCGATCAGATGCTGGTCTGCGGCGGCCGGTGGTTCGACAAGCCGAAGGACAAGAACGAGGCGCGCGACCACCTGCTCGCCATGCGCGGGCGCAGCCACGAACTGATCAGCGGCGTCTGCGTCGCGCGCGACGGCGGAGTCCTCTGGAATCACGTCGAAACAACGGTCATGACCATGATTCCCTTCGGCGACGGGTTCTTGAAAAGCTATCTCGAGGAAGCCGGGCCCGAGGTGCTCGAATCGGTCGGCGCGTATCGCCTCGAAGGCGCGGGCGCCCGGCTTTTTGCCCGTATCGAGGGGGATTACTTCACGATTTTAGGCCTGCCGCTGTTGCCTCTGTTGGCTTTTTTGCGCGAAGCGGGCGTCATCGCGGTATAAATCCGTATGAGCGAGCAAAAGCGAATCATCCGCGCGGGCGTGATGGGGTGGCCTATAAGCCACTCCCTGTCGCCGCGCCTGCACGGGTTTTGGCTCGCGCAGTACGGCATCGCGGGCGCCTATGAAGCCATCGCCGTCCGGCCCGAGGATTTCGCGGCAACGTTTCGGGGTTTGGGCAAGGCCGGATACGCCGGCGTCAACGTTACCGTGCCTCACAAGGAGGCCGCGCTCGCCAACGTCGATGAACTCGATACCGTCGCGCGGCGCATCGGCGCCGTGAACACCGTCGTCGTCGAAGCGGACGGACGGTTGCGCGGCTCCAACACGGACGCCTTCGGCTTTCTGGAAAACCTCAAAGCCGAGGCCCCGGCGTTCGATGCCGAAAAAGGCCCCGCCGTCGTTCTCGGCGCGGGCGGCGCGGCGCGCGCGATTGTCGTTGCCTTGATCGACGCGGGCATTCCCGCGATCACGCTGCTCAACAGAACGCGCGCCCGGGCGGAAGCCTTGGCCGCCGCTATCGCCGGGCCGATCGATGTCGCGCCGTGGGAAGGCGGCGGCGATGCGTTGAGGGGCGCCGCGCTTCTCGTCAACACGACGACGCTCGGCATGACGGGCCAGCCGCCGCTCGACCTCGATCTCGGGAACCTGCCGGCGGCGGCCCTGGTGACGGATATCGTCTACAACCCGCTCGATACGCCGCTTCTGAAAGCCGCCCGCGCGAACGGCCATGAAACGGTCGACGGCATCGGCATGCTGCTGCACCAGGCCCGGCCCGGTTTCGCGGCCTGGTTCGGGGTCGAACCCGAGGTGACGCCTGCCTTGAGGGCGCACGTGCTGGCCGGGATCGGAGCCTGAGATCATGGTGATCCTCGGCCTCACCGGCTCCATCGGCATGGGCAAATCGACGACCGCCGACATGTTCGAAGGCCTCGGCGTGCCGGTACACGATGCCGATGCCGCCGTGCACGCGATGATGGCCGGCGGCGGCGAGGCGGTGGCGGCGGTGGCGGAAGCCTTTCCCGGGGTCGTTAAAAACGGCGCCGTCGAACGGGACTCGCTCGGCAAGAAAGTCTTCGACGATCCGGCAGCACTGAAGCGGCTCGAAGCGATTCTGCATCCGCTGGTGCGCGTGCGCGAGAAGCGGTTTCTGATCGAGGCGTCCCGGCGGGGCTGTCCGTTGGCCGTGCTCGATATTCCTCTGTTGTTCGAAACCGGCGGCACGGCGCGTTGCGACGCGGTCGCGGTCGTCACGGCGCCGGCGTTCGTGCAGCGCCAACGGGTTACGAACCGGCCGGGGATGACGGCGGCGCGCTTCGAATCGATTTTAAAGCGGCAGATGCCGGATGCGGAAAAACGCCGCCGCGCCGACTTCATCATTCCGACGGGATTGGGCCGGGCATTCACCTTGCGCGTGGTACGCGATGTTGTCACAGTAGCGAAAGAGATTCGCCCGCGTCACTGGCCGCGTTGAGGCCGCGTTGAAGCCGCTCCGTGGCCGTCACGTGATCGTTTGACGGAAGGATGGTCCCATGCGCGAAGTCGTGCTCGATACCGAAACGACGGGCTTGGATCCGGCCGCCGATCACCGCATCGTCGAAATCGGCTGCGTGGAGCTGATCAACCACGTTCCGACCGAGCGCCACTTTCAATGCTACGTCAATCCCGAGCGCGACATGCCGGAAGAGGCGTTCAACGTTCACGGCTTGTCGGCGGAATTTCTCGGCGGGCACAAAATTTTCGCCGAGATCG
>JAVJPD010000550.1:0-5540 GCA_040216475.1 Rhodospirillales bacterium | reverse complement strand
GCATCGGCGGCAGGTAATCCACCGTGACGCCCCTGAGCGCCATCGTCCCCTTCAACCTTTCGACATCGAACCGTTCCTGCCCCGTCACGCGCAGCAGCGCGTCGACGGTCATTTCCGATATCACCCCGTCCGAGAGATGCTCGGTCGCCCAATCGTAGGGTGCGGTTCCCCAGGCGCGCGGCCAATAACGGCGCAACTCGTCGATCGGTACGTTGTTCACGACGCTTTTGACGTCGACGGCCATCGGCCCGCCGAAACCGTCGACCGTGCCCTTGATACTCGCCGTCGGACCGTGAAAATCCATCTTGAGGTCATCGACCGCCAGCCGTTTCGAATCCAGCTTCAGAAGGCCGCGCGCCCGTATGTGGCGAAGCGGCATGATATGATTCCCCGGCGCCGGCAAAATGACGGCGCCGTTCGAACCGAGGTCGACGGCGAATTGCCGGAGCGTGACATCATGCGAAATGCCGTTATAAACGCCGGACATCGTCAGCTTTTGAAGTTTCAGGTTCTGCTTCACGGGCGCGGGTAGCACGATGGTGCCGGGCTCGCTGGAAACGTCGAAGCTGATCCGATCGATCACGCCGTCGACCGGCATGCCGATATCGATCGTGCCCTTGAGCGGCACCTTGAAGGCCTCCAACGGCGCCAGCTTCTTTTCCAGGTGCGCGAAAAACGCCGGCACGACCTTGCTGAACCGAATGCCGACATCGAGACGCCGCTGCGACGGCTGATAGCGGCCGAGTATGATGAATTCCGCCCGCTGCCGTCCGATGTCGAGGCCGAAGATCGCTTCCGCCTCCAGGCCGTTGCGGCTTTGCACCAGGGAAAGTTGCGAGGCCGGCGCATGCCAGGCGAGCCCCAGGGTTTCGTCGACCAAGGTCAGATCGGCATCGAACACACTGACCTGATCGAGATAGCTCAGCCGGTCGCCCGGATCGGAAGTCTTGAGCATCGCCGAAATGATGACCTGCAACAGCACGTCCGATTCCGGCGCTTTGCTTTCGCCGAAACCGATCTGAATTTGACCGTCGGCTTTGCGCAACAGTTTTATCTTGGGATGAAACAGCTCGATCCGCTTGGGCGCGATGAGCCCCCGCAACATGGCCCGCGCGCTCAAGGATAACGACAACTCCGGAATCGTCGTCAATATCGTTTCGTCGGCGCTCAGCGCCCGTACGTTCAAAATCCGGATGTCGAGAGTACGGTCCCAACCGGCCCATGTCAGAATTGTGTCCTGCAGGCGAATTTTCACGTCCTGTTGATTCGCGCTCAGGATGCTCTCGAAGGTGGGCGACAGGAATCCGAGCGAAATCGGTCCGCTCGAAAGCCGCCAGGCGAACAGACTCAGAATGATCGCAAGCCCGGCCACCAGCGCCCCCAGCACCTGGACCATGTGGCGGAATGTATGCCTGATCACCTGTTTTCCTCTTAGGACGCCAGTGTCTTGACCGTTTTGGAATGTTGCCTCAGTGTGCGGCAAATCAAGGCAAATGAAAATGCACGATTTCCGCTTTGCACACACGCAAAAAGATTGGCCGAAACCGGCCCGGACCGAACGGGTCGATACCGGTTTTATACGATTGCGCGAATCTCTCGAACGGTTCGATGAGGATGATCACCTTTCGCTTATCCGCGCCGCCCTCGACGATTCCGCCGTGCGACAATGTCTCGCGAGCGTGTTCGGCAACAGCCCTTATCTCACCGACAGCATCATCAAGGAACCGCTGTACGCATGCCGCCTGTTGAACGAGGGGCCCGATGCCGTGCTGCCGGACATCTTCCGGTCCCTCGAACCCCTCACCACGCCCGCTTCCCGGCCGAACGGCGAGGCCGCCGCGCCCCGCGACCTCGCCCGCGATCTTCGCATTGCCAAGCGGCGGCTTTCTCTGGCCGTGGCGCTGGCCGACATCGCCGGAGCCTGGCCCCTGGAAAAGGTGACGCAAACGCTCTCGGATTTCGCCGATGCCGCCTTGCAGGCGTCGGTCCGCCACCTGCTGCGCGCCGCCGACAAAAGCGCGATCGCCGTCACCGACGGCGACGAACCGGAAAAGGACTCGGGGTATATCGTTCTGGCGCTCGGCAAACTCGGCGCGCACGCGCTGAACTACTCGAGCGACATCGATTTGATCGTGTTTTACGATGCCGACGCGGTACGCACCGAGAAACCGGATCAACTGCAGAAATTTTATATCCGCCTCACGCAAAATCTCGTCAAGCTGATGGAGGAACGCACGGTGGACGGTTATGTCTTCCGTACAGATCTGCGCCTGCGGCCCGATCCCGGCGCAACCGCCATCGCGGTTTCCGCCGAAGCCGCCGAAATCTACTACGAGAGCCTGGGACAGAACTGGGAACGCGCGGCGATGATCAAGGCCCGCCCGGCGGCCGGCGATCTGGCGCTCGGCCAACGCTTCGTCGACAACCTGAAGCCGTTCATTTGGCGACGCAACCTCGACTTCGCCGCCATCCAGGACATCCATTCCATCAAACGCCAGATCAATGCGCATCGCGGCGGCCATGCCATTGCCCTGAAAGGCCATAACGTCAAACTCGGGCGTGGCGGCATCCGCGAAATCGAATTTTTCATCCAGACCCAGCAGTTGATCTGGGGCGGCCGCGTACCCGCCTTGCAGGTGCGGGGCACGCAACAGGCCTTGCAGGCGCTTGTCGATCTCGAACAGGTCACCCGGGAAACCGCCGACGATCTGTTGAGCGCCTATCGGTATCTGCGCCGGGTCGAGCACCGCCTGCAAATGATCAACGACGAGCAGACTCATACCCTGCCGAAAGACGACCGGGACCTGCACGATATCGCCGTGTTTCTCGGTTACGAAGATACCGAGGCGTTCGCGGACGATCTGCTGGGCCATTTGCGCACGGTCGAAAGTCATTACGCCGATCTGTTCGAGGATGCGCCGACGTTGAGCGCGCAAGGCGAAATATCCGGCAACCTCGTCTTCACCGGCGCGGACGTGGACCCCGACACCCTCGAGACGATCCGCTCCCTCGGCTTCGAAAAACCCGAGGTGGTCGATACTTGCGTGCGCGGCTGGCACCACGGCCGCTACCGGGCGACGCGCAGCACCCGGGCGCGCGAACTGCTGACGGAACTGATGCCGGTGCTGTTGACGGCGCTCGCGAAAACCGCGCAGCCCGACGCCGCTTTCCTCCGGTTCCACGAATTCCTGACCCGCCTGCCCGCCGGCGTCCAGCTTTTCTCCATGTTCCATTCCAATCCGCAACTTCTGACCCTGGTGGCGGACATCATGGGCGGCGCGCCGCGGCTCGCCGATTATCTGAGCCAGCGCCCCTCGGTTCTCGACAGCGTGCTGACGCCGGACTTCTTCGATCCGCCCCCGGAACGCGGCGCGTTGATCGGCGAGCTCGGCGGCCTCTTGAGCCGGGTCGGCGCCATCGAGGAGTTCCTCGACACCTCGCGGCGCTGGGCCAACGACCGACGCTTCCAGGTCGGCGTGCAGATGCTCCAGGGGTTCCTGAAACCCTGGGACGCCGCGCGAGTCATGAGCGATATCGCCGATGCCGCCATCGCCGAGCTTTACCCCCGTATCGCCGCCGAGTTCTTCGCCCGCCACGGACGGATCGAGGGATCGGACATTGCCATCCTGGCGCTCGGCAAGCTGGGCGGACGCGAAATGACGGCGACCTCGGATCTGGATTTGATCGTCGTTTACGATGCGCCCCAGGGCGCCGAGTCGTCCGACGGCGACAAGCCGCTTTCCGTCACGCAGTATTTTTCCCGGCTCTGCCAACGTCTGATCAACGCCCTGACCGCGCAAACCGCCGAGGGCGGCCTGTTCGAGGTCGACATGCGCTTACGCCCGTCGGGCTCGGCCGGCCCCATCGCCTCCAGCCTGGACGCCTTCGTCCGTTATCACGACGAAACCGCCTGGACCTGGGAGCACATGGCCCTGACCCGGGCCCGGGTCGTCCATGCGACCGGCACGCTCGAGAAACGCATTGAGAAAACCGTGCGCGACACGCTTTGCAAGGCGCGCGATCCCGACAAACTTCTCTTCGACGTCGCCGCCATGCGCGCGCGCATCGACAAGGAGCACCACACGGACTGCCCATGGAGCATCAAGCATTATCGCGGCGGTCTCGTCGACGTGGAATTCCTGGCGCAATACTTCCAACTGAAGCATGCTCACGATCATCCGGCGATTCTCTCGGTCAACACCCGTGACGCCTTGGACAACCTGATCGCCGCAAAACTCATCCCCGAAGCCGACGGCCAAACGCTGATCGGCGCCCTCGATCTCTGGCAGGCCGAACAGAGCATGCTGCGCCTGACCCTCGCAGGCGAAATCACCAAGATCGCGGAGACCGATCTGCCCGTCGAATTACGGGAAATCCTGGCCGCCTATTGCGGCGCCGAAGATTTTGATACCCTGAAAGCGAACATCGCCGCACGCGCCGAGGCCGTTTATGATATTTTCAAACGGACCATCGAGGCGCCGGCGGCAGCGCTCGGGCCGGTTCCGGGCGATTCGCCCCAACCGGACATACCGGAATAGAAAATCAAGAATCGAAGACGCAAGGAGAGAACGCAATGGCACTGAAAATCGGCGACAAGGCCCCCGCCTTCAACCTCCCGACCGACGGCGGCGGCACGCTCGCTCTCAAGGATCTGAAAGGCAAAAAGATCGTTCTGTATTTCTATCCCAAGGACAACACCTCGGGTTGCACCAAGGAAGCCGAAGCCTTTCGCGATTCGATCCGCAAGTTCAAGACCGCCGGCGCCGAAGTCGTCGGTGTCTCCAAGGACAGCGTAAAAAGCCACGATAGTTTCAAATCGAAATTCAAGCTACCCTTCACCCTCGTTTCCGACGAAGACTGCGAGCTCTGTAAGGCCTACGGCGTGTGGGTGAAGAAATCCATGTACGGCCGCCAATACATGGGAATCGAGCGGGCGACGTTCCTGATCGACGGCAAGGGCAAGATCGGCCAAATCTGGCACAAGGTCAAAATTCCGGGCCATGCCGAGGAGGTCCTGGAAGCCGTCAAGGCCCTGAAGTAAATCCGCCGTAAGCCCAGCCGGTTCCCCGACCGCCGCTAAAGAAAGGAACGCCGCCATGGCCGAAGACAAACCCGCCGGACCGCCTGAAGGAAGCAATGGCAAACCCGCCGCGAAGAAAGCCCCACCCGCCAAGGACGCCGCGGGCAAGGGAACGGCGGCGAACAAGAAGAAAAAGAAAGGCGGCAAGGGCAAGCTGATCGCCATCGCCGCGGCGCTGGCGGTCGTCTTGATCGGCGGCGGGACGACCGCCTTCTTTCTGCTGACGGGCAAGAAAGATCAGCATGTCGAGGTGCCGTTGCCGCCCCCGCCGCCCGAACCGGGCTCGATGACGACCTACGATTTTCCGAAAATTCTGGCCGACCTGAAGACCGGGCAATGCCGGTCCAATTTCCTGTCGGCGCGCTTCATGGTCGAAGTCGGCAAGAACTACACCAAGGACCTGCAAACCAAGCAGCCCAAGATCGTCGAGGGCATGATGCTGCATCTGCGCAGCTTCGAG
>JAVJPD010000549.1:0-2434 GCA_040216475.1 Rhodospirillales bacterium | reverse complement strand
GCTCTTCCGATCTTTTCGCAGTACCGTTGCAGGAGCTGCTGCGCGGGGAGAAGGCCGCGGGCGATGTCGCGCTGGAGGATATCTTTACCGAATCCGGCGGGCAGCGGGGCAACGACGAAAGCGGCGGGCAAGGCGGACAGGGCGAACAGGGCGGACAGGGCGGCCACGGCCGGCCGCCGCGTCTGACGCCCGTCTCCTGAATTTTCCGGATTTCTTTCGGACGTTATTCAAAACGATAAAGGGGCGGTAACGGAACCGCCCCTTTGTTCTCATCGGTGAGGATGCGCGGTTATTTCACGACCCGCCATGAACCGTCCGGTTGGCGGCATGCCGTGCCGTAGGCCTGTTCGGTTTTGCCGCCGACGTTGACCGTGGTTTGATACTCGCGGCAATACTCGCCGGTTGCCGTGTTGCGGCCGTCGCGTACCGGCGTGATCGAGCCGGAGTGCCCGCTCTCGGGATTGTTCCAGGCAATCGGCTGGCCGATCGGCGCTTGATACGCTTGCTGTTGCGCCTGGGCGGCGTGCATGCGATCGGCTCTGTCGAGGGATTTGCCGACTTCACTGCCGGCAAAGGCGCCGAGCAGAACGCCGACGGCTGTCGCCGCGAGCTTGCCCTTGCCGCCGCCGACTTGCGAACCCAACAAACCGCCGAGCGCGGCGCCGCCGAGGGTGCCGAAGGTTTGTTTGGTGCCGGGGCCTTCGCCGCCTTGCTGACAGCCGGCGAGAAGCAGGATCGCGGCAAGCGGGGCGGCAATTCGGGAAAGAGACATCATTTTCATACCCTTGTGTTTGAACGTGTCAAAATTAAGGCGAAACGTGGGGCGCACTATTATATAAGTTTCGCATACCGTTTCGCAAAGATCGGCCCGTCCCGTTCATCGTTGCATGGGGGTGATATCTGCGAAATTGTTGTTAAATATACAGGAAATCGATTGTTTCGAATATGACCTACGTCACGCAACCCCCCGGGCATGAGGAAACCGGCGCTCAAGAGCCGATTTCGTTGTTTCGCGAATGGCTGGC
Source organism: Rhodospirillales bacterium (assembly GCA_040216475.1). Classification (GTDB taxonomy): domain Bacteria; phylum Pseudomonadota; class Alphaproteobacteria; order Rhodospirillales; family CALINB01; genus CALINB01. Next base: position 1,409 of record JAVJPD010000549.1, on the reverse strand, counting down.
TGCCGCGGAGGCCGCCGAGCCGTCCCTGGCGACGGCCATGACCTTGGCAACGGCCTCGGCATCGGGCATGCCCTCGGCCCGGATGGTGCTGCTGAAGGAGGTCGACGAGGCCGGATTCACTTTTTATACCAACCTCGACAGCTGCAAGGCGGCGGATTTACGGGAAAACCCGGCGGCGGCCCTGGTCTTTCACTGGAAATCCCTGAAACGCCAGGTGCGCGTCGAGGGCCGGGTCGAACAGGTGGCGGACGGGGAAGCCGACGCCTATTTCGCGACCCGTCCGCGCGGCGCGCAAATCGGCGCCTGGGCCTCGAAACAGTCGGCGCCGCTGCAGGGCCGCTTCGAATTGGAGCGGCGCGTGGCCCGATATGCCGCGAAATTCCATATCGGGACCATCCCGAGGCCCGGATTCTGGTCGGGTTTTCGGGTCGTGCCGCAACGGATCGAATTTTGGCAGGAACAGGCGTTCCGGCTGCATGACCGTATCGTTTATACTCGTGGCGACACCGGTTGGATCACGGAACGTTTGTACCCCTAGTGATGTTCGAAGGCACGCCCCCTTCCGCGCAGGCCGTAGAGGCCGAAACGCCGCCGAATTCGACGCTGTTGCGCATGGCGACGTATGCGGCCGTGGCGGTCGCGTCGCTGCTGATCATCGTGAAGTTCGTCGCCTGGGTCATGACCGACTCGGTCAGCCTGCTGTCCACGCTGATCGACTCCCTGCTCGATGTCGGTGCGTCGTTGATCAATCTCGTCGCGGTGCATCACGCGTTGCAGCCGCCGGACCGGGAGCACCGGTTCGGTCACGGGAAGGCGGAACCCTTGGCGGGGATCGTTCAGGCGGCGTTCATTTCCGGTTCCGCGTTGTTCCTGCTCATTCAGGCCGGCGAGCGGTTGATTCGTCCGCGGCCCATCGAAAATGCCGACGTCGGCATCGCCGTCATGATTTTCGGTATCGCCCTGACGGCGGCGCTGGTCTTGTTCCAGCGTTATGTGATCCGCAAAACCGGCTCGGTCGCGATTAAGGGCGACTCGATTCATTATCAAATGGACGTTCTGGTGAACGGCGGCGTGTTGCTGTCGCTGTTTTTGGCGACGCAGTTCGATTGGTTGTACGCCGATCCGCTTTTCGCCTTTGGCATTGCCGGATACATTTTCTGGGGCGCTTGGCAGATCGGCAGTCTGGCGCTGAATTTACTGATGGATCACGAGCTGCCGCAGGAAGACCGCGACAGGATTCGCTTGATCGCGATGGCGCATCCGGGCGTGAAGGCCTTGCATGATTTACGGACACGGTCGTCCGGCCAGCAGGCCTTCATCCAGTTTCATATGGAAATGGACGGCAACATGACCCTGTTCGATGCCCACATGATTTCCGATCAGGTCGAGGCCGAGCTGATGCGGGCGTT
>JAVJPD010000548.1:0-5608 GCA_040216475.1 Rhodospirillales bacterium | reverse complement strand
GTCAATTCACCGGGCGGCTCGCCGGTGCAATCGGCGTTGATCGCGCGGCGTATCCGGGCGCTGGCCGAGGAGAAAAAGATCCCGGTGTTCGCGTTCGCCGAGGACGTCGCCGCCTCGGGCGGTTATTGGCTGGCCTGCGCGGCGGACGAGATTTACGCGCTGGACAATTCCATTCTCGGCTCCATCGGCGTCGTATCCTCGGGCTTCGGTTTCGTCGATTTGATCGAGCGCATCGGCGTCGAACGGCGCCTGCATACGGCGGGCTCGAACAAGGCCCGCCTCGATCCGTTCCGGGAAGAGCGGCCCGACGACGTCGAGCACTTGAAGGAGGTTCAGGGTGATATTTACGCGAGTTTCACCGCGATGGTGAAAACCCGCCGCGCCGGTAAATTGAAGGGCGAGGAAGAGACCTTGTTCAGCGGCGATTTCTGGACCGGCACCCGGGCGCTCGACTTCGGCCTGATCGACGGTCTCGGCGATCTTCGGAGCGTGATGCGCGAGCGTTTCGGCGAACGGGTCAAGCTTCGCGTGATCGAGCCGCCGCGCCGATCCCTGTTCCGCCGCCTCGCCGGCGCGGGCAACTCGGGTTTTGCCGATCCCCATGCCTGGGGGGCGGGGGTTCTGGCCGCCATCGAGGAGCGCCTGTTCTGGAACCGTTTCGGGCTTTGATCCCGGGGCATGGTAACCGGTAGTATTCGCCGATGGGTTTGAGCCTCACCAAAATCATTTTCACCATTATCGTGGTATTCCTGGGCTGGAAGCTGTTCACCTGGGTGCGCGCCAACCGGCGCCGTCAGGTCAACCGGCCCGATCCGGCGGCCTCGCTCGAACCCCAGGACACCGAACAATGCCCGGTGTGCCGGGCCTACGTGCCGGTCGGGAGCGGCTCGTGCGGGCGCGGCGACTGTCCTTATACGCGTTAAGGGCGGGGTGGCGTCTTACCTTGACCCCCTTTTAGGGGGTCTATATGTTCCGCGGGCATTCAAAAGCCCTTGGGGGTCGGCATGGCTAAGTCCATGAAGAAACGTGCATTTCAATCGCTTATCCTCGATCTTCAAGCGTACTGGGCGGCGCGCGGCTGCGTGATTTTGCAGCCCTACGACATGGAGATGGGTGCGGGCACGTTTCATCCCGCGACCACCTTGCGCGCGCTCGGTTCTGAACCCTGGAAGGCGGCCTACGTGCAGCCCTCGCGCCGGCCGACCGACGGGCGCTACGGCGAGAACCCGAACCGCCTGCAGCACTACTATCAGTTTCAGGTGATTCTGAAGCCCTCGCCGGAGAACAGCCAAGAGCTGTACCTGGAAAGCCTCAAGGTGCTCGGCATCGATCCGAACGACCACGATATCCGCTTCGTCGAGGACGATTGGGAAAGCCCGACCCTGGGTGCGGCGGGACTCGGCTGGGAAGTCTGGTGCGACGGCATGGAAGTGACCCAGTTCACGTATTTTCAGCAGGTCGGCGGCATCGAGTGCAATCCGGTCGCGGTCGAGATGACCTACGGGCTCGAACGCCTGGCGATGTACATTCAGGGCGTCGAGAACGTCTACGATCTCGATTGGAACGGCGAAGGTGTTACGTACGGCGACGTCTACCGGCAAAACGAACGCGAACAGTCCGCGTTCAATTTCGAGCACGCCGATACGGCTATCCTCGCGCGCCATTTCGCCGACGCAGAAACGCAATGCAAGGCACTGCTCGCGCTCGATAAGCCGCTGGCGCTGCCCGCCTACGAACACTGCATCAAGGCGAGTCATCTGTTCAACCTGCTGGACGCACGCGGCGTCATCAGCGTGACCGAACGCGCCGCCTACATCGGGCGCGTGCGCGCGCTCGCGCGCGGCTGCTGCGAGGCCTGGCTCAAAAGCCGTGGCGGAGATAGCGCCTGATGCCCGAACTGCTGCTCGAACTGCTGTCGGAAGAGATCCCCGCGCGCATGCAGGCCCGCGCCGCGGACGATCTCAAGCGCCTCGTTTGCGACGGCCTCAAGGCCGCCGGGCTGGAGTTCACCAAGGCGGAATCGTACGCGACTCCGCGCCGCCTGGCGCTGGTCATCGACGGCCTGCCGGAAAAACAGCCCGACGTGCGCGAGGAAAAGCGCGGCCCCCGCGCCGACGCACCGGAAAAAGCGATTGCCGGGTTCAAGGGCTCGCTCCCCGAGGGTGCGGCCATCGAGGAACGCGAAGCCGGGAAAGGCACGTTCCTGTTCGCGGTTGTGGACATCAAAGGCCGGATGACGGTGGATGTTTTAAAAGAGCTCGTCGGCAAGGCGTTGCATGAACTGCCATGGATCAAATCCATGCGCTGGGGCTCGGGAGACAAACGTTGGGTTCGTCCCTTGCAGGGTATCCTTTGCCTGTTCGTCGGGAAGGTCGTGCCGGTCGAGTTCGCTTCAGTTCAAGCGGGAAACACCAGCCTCGGCCATCGCTTCCTGGCGCCGGGTGACATCGCGGTCAAGGATTTTGCCGATTACAAGAAAAAGCTGAACGATGCCAAGGTGATGCTCGATCCCGCCGAGCGGCGGGCCAAGATCGAGAAAGACGCCGCGGCGCTGGCGAAGAAAGAAGGCCTGACGGTCAAGCCCGACGCGGGCCTGCTCGACGAGGTGACGGGGCTGGTCGAATGGCCGGTGGTGCTGATGGGCTCGATCGACGAGGCGTATATGGAACTGCCGCCCGAATTGCTGTCGACCACGATGGCGGTCAACCAGAAGTATTTCACCACGCTCGATCAGGACGGCAAGCTCGCCTCCAAGTTCATCGTCGTTTCGAACATGGAAACGCCGGACAAGGGTAAGGCGGTCGTCGCCGGCAACGAGCGCGTGCTGCGCGCGCGGCTGTCGGACGCGCGCTTCTTCTGGGATCAGGACCGCAAGGTCTCTTTGGAGTCCCGCGTGCCGAGGCTCGAACAGTTGGTGTTTCACGCCAAGCTCGGCACCATCGCCGAAAAGACCGCCCGCTTGCAGGCATTGGTTTCCGCGCTGGTAAAGCACATCCCCGGCGCCGATGCCGCCCATGCCGAGCAGGCGGCGTTTCTCTGCAAGGCCGATCTGGTGTCCGAAATGGTGTTCGAGTTTCCCGAGCTGCAGGGCATCATGGGCCGCTATTACGCGCTGCATGAAGGCATCAATGCCGACGTGGCCGAAGCCGTCGCCGAGCACTATTCGCCCCTGGGGCCGAACGACGCATGCCCGAGGGCACCGATCAGCGTCGCGGTGGCCCTGGCGGATAAGATCGACACGCTCGTGGGTTTTTGGGGCATCGGCGAGAAGCCGACCGGCTCGAAGGACCCGTATGCATTGCGGCGCGCGGCCTTGGGCGTGATTCGATTGATCGTCGAGAACAAATTGCGCACGCCGCTGCTTGAGGCCTTCAAGCAATCGGCGGCGCTTTATGGAAATGGAATAATCCGTGACGATTTCGAGTCGAATGACTTGCTCGCCTTCTTCGCGGATCGTCTCAAGGTTCATCTGCGCGAGCAGGGCGTGCGCCACGATCTGATCTCGGCGGTGTTCGCTTTAGGCGGCGAGGACGACCTGGTGCGTCTGCTGGCTCGGGTCGAGGCCCTGCAAGGTTTCCTCGCCACCGACGACGGCGCCAATCTGCTGACGGCCAATAAGCGCGCCGGCAATATCGTTGCCATCGAGGAGAAGAAAGACAAGGTGTCTTATCAGGAAAAACCCGATTCGGCGCTTTTACGCGAAAGCGAAGAGCAGGCCCTGTTCGAGGCGTTGGCCGAAACCGGCGCGAATATTACGGTTTCCTTAGATAAAGAGGATTTTGCCGGAGCCATGGGCTTTTTGGCCTTGCTGCGCCCGCCGGTGGATGCTTTCTTTGACCGCGTCACCGTGAATTGCGATGATGCTGCACTGCGGGAAAACCGGCTCCGGCTGCTGTCGGGTATCCGTTCGGCCATGGGGAACGTGGCGGATTTTTCCCAAATCGAAGGATGAACGGCACGTTATCGTCGTGAGCCGAAAGACAACCGAAATAAGGCGCCGCCGAACCGTCAGCGCAATTATTCGGGGCGACACGCGTTCGGGTCAAAAGGAAAGGACGTTATGACAAAGTGGGTATACAGCTTCGGCGACGGTAAGGCCGAAGGCAAAGCCGAAATGCGCGAACTGCTGGGCGGCAAGGGCGCCAACCTGGCCGAGATGTGCAATCTGGGCTTGCCGGTGCCGCCGGGGTTTACGATCACCACCGGGGTCTGCACGCACTATACCCAAAACGACAGTACTTATCCCAATGGGCTCGACAAAGACGTCGGCAAAGCGCTGGCGCAGGTCGAGAAGATCATGGGCAAGTCGTTCGGCGACCCGGACAACGCGCTTTTGGTGTCGGTCCGTTCGGGCGCGCGGGCGTCCATGCCGGGCATGATGGATACGGTCCTGAACCTGGGCCTGAACGACAAGACGGTCGAAGGCTTGGCCAAGGCCAGCGGCGACGAGCGGTTCGCCTACGACAGCTATCGCCGTTTCATTCAGATGTACGGCGACGTGGTTCTGGAGGTCGGCCATCATCACTTCGAGGACCTGCTCGAGGATTTGAAGGACCGCCGCAACCTCGATCTGGACACGGAGCTTTCGGCCGACGACTGGAAGGGCCTGATCGAAAAATATAAAGTCCTGGTCGAGAAGGAAACCGGCAAGCCGTTTCCGCAAGATCCCCACGAGCAGCTTTGGGGCGCCGTCGGCGCCGTGTTCGGCAGCTGGATGAACCGCCGCGCCGTCACCTACCGCAAGTTGCACGGTATCCCCGAGAATTGGGGCACGGCGGTAAACGTGCAGGCGATGGTATTCGGCAACATGGGCGACGATTGCGCGACCGGTGTCTGTTTCACCCGCAACCCGTCGACCGGCGAAAACGCATTTTACGGCGAATACCTGGCAAACGCGCAAGGAGAAGACGTGGTTGCCGGCATCCGCACGCCGCAGCCGTTGACGCTTTTGGAGAAGAAGGAAACCGGCAACGATCTGCCGGCCATGGAAGAGTCCATGCCGAAAACCTACGCCGAACTGGTGAAGGTGCGCGACACGCTCGAGCGCCATTACAAAGACATGCAGGACATGGAGTTCACCGTCGAGCGGAAGAAATTATGGATGCTGCAGACCCGGACCGGCAAGCGCACCGCCAAGGCGGCCCTCAAGATCGCCGTCGACATGGTGGGCGAGGGCCTGATCGGTAAGACCGAGGCCGTGCAGCGGATCGAGCCGGCGCAGCTTGACCAACTCCTGCACCCGACCCTCGATCCCGATGCCGAACGGAAAATTCTTTCGAAGGGCCTGCCGGCCTCGCCGGGCGCCGCCTCGGGGCAGGTGGTGTTCAACGCCGATGATGCCGAAGCCTGGGCCGGCAAGGGCCGCAAGGTGCTCCTCGTGCGCATCGAGACGTCGCCCGAGGACATCGGCGGCATGCACGTCTCCCAAGGCGTTCTCACGACCCGCGGCGGCATGACCAGCCACGCCGCCGTGGTGGCGCGCGGCATGGGCATTCCCTGCGTCGCCGGCGCCGGCGAGATCCGTATCGATTACGCCAAGAAGACCCTGACCGCATCCGGCGGCGCGGTCGTCAAGGAAGGCGACGTGATCACCATCGACGGCGCCACC
>JAVJPD010000547.1:0-3248 GCA_040216475.1 Rhodospirillales bacterium | reverse complement strand
CAGGTTGTACGCGTATGTCTATATCAGGCGGGGTCCTTAAAAGGTTCCATCGCCATTGCCGGAGCCAAAAACGCCGCCTTGCCGTTGATGGCGGCGAGTCTTCTAACCGATCAGGAATTGCGGCTGTCGAATTTGCCGCATTTGGCCGATATCTCGACGATGGCCCACCTTCTCGCCGAGTTAGGAACGGAAATTGCCATGAACGGCGATGTTTCCGGCGGGCATACGGGGCGCGTTTTTAATTTAACGTCGAAAGACATTTCCGATACGACGGCGCCTTATGATTTGGTCCGCAAAATGCGGGCGTCCATTCTGGTGTTGGGCCCGTTATTGGCCCGTTTCGGTAAAGCACGTGTATCGCTTCCCGGCGGTTGCGCCATCGGCACCCGGCCGGTCGACTTGCATTTAAAGGCATTGAGCCAGCTCGGGGCCGAAATCGAGTTGAAAGAAGGGTACATAGAGGCAAGCGCCGCGAAGGGATTGAAGGGCAATCATATCGTTTTCCCTTCGGTAACCGTGGGCGGCACGGAAAATATTTTGATGGCCGCCGTGCTGGCCGAGGGAAAAACGGTACTAAGCAACGTCGCGCGGGAACCGGAAGTGATCGATTTGGCCCATTGTTTGATTAAAATGGGGGCTCATATCAAAGGATTGGGAACGGATACCCTGACCATCGAGGGAGTCGATTCCCTCAAAAGCGCCCATCATGAAGTTTTGCCGGATCGGATCGAAACGGCAACGTACGCCATCGCCACGGCAATCACCGGCGGCGATGTAATGATCGTCGGCAGCCATCTTCATCTCATCGAATCCGTGGCGGACGTGCTCATGCGGGCCGGTGTTTCGATCGATGAATCGGATGCGGGCATTCATATCAATAGATCCGCGAGTTCGTTAAAAGGCGTCGATGTCATGACGGAGCCGTTCCCCGGGTTTCCGACGGACACCCAGGCGCAATTGATGTCTTTGATGAGTGTCGCGAACGGCGCGTCTATGATTACGGAAACGATTTTCGAAAACCGTTTCATGCATGTTCCGGAGCTCTGCCTGATGGGGGCCGATATCAACGTGCATGGATCGTCGGCCATCGTTCGAGGCGTGGCGGAATTATCCGGCGCCCAGGTGATGGCGACGGATTTGAGGGCCTCGGTTTCCCTGGTTCTGGCCGGTTTAGCGGCTCAGGGCGAAACGATTATCAACCGCGTGTATCATTTGGATAGGGGCTACGAGCACCTGGAGGAAAAGCTTGCCGCCTGTGGGGCCGATATCGCGCGGATCAGGGGATAACCATTTGAATATGTTTGATAAATAAATTATCAAGTCGTCTGTTCAAGCTGTCGGTCCATCCCGTGTATTTGAAAGAGGCCTTGACCTTTGAGGCGATGCAGGGCACTTAAGCCCCGGCGAAACAAACGATACGGTTTTGATGTCTAAAGAAGAGTTATTGGAGTTCTCCGGTACGGTTGTTGAGAAGCTTCCCAACGCGATGTTTCGCGTAAAGCTCGAAAATGACCACGAGATCATTGCGCGGATCGCCGGAAAGATGCGCAAATTCCGTATCCGAGTGTTGCCGGGCGATAAAGTCGATGTCGAAATGACGCCGTATGACCTGACCAAGGGACGTATTATCTTCCGTCATAAATAACGCCGGTTGCGCTTCTTTGATGCAACCTCTTCTCAGCTTCTCTCCATGGAAACAGAGCCATGGAAAAACCCAAACTTCCGACGCTTGAAGAGTTCAAACTGACGGAGCAGGACATCAGGTCCGCCCCGAAGCTACTGAACCAAAAATTGACCCGTGAAATTCATTCGAAAATCGGACTCGGTACGGGCGTCGTATTGGGGCTGGGTTCATTATGGGGAATATTCGCTAAAACCGAATCGCTTGTTTATGGGTTGTTCTTCGGCACATTGATTGGGTTTGTCGTTTTTCTGATGATCAGCTTCCTGGGAAGTTTGTTCGTATTTTTTATCGCGAACGTCATTTCATATTTCCAACGTGCGCTTTACGGGCGGTCAAATGAAAAAGCCCGGCAAGTCTATCGGTATCAAGATGCCCATAGAAAATTCGATCAAGCGATGCGCCAATATGAGAAAGACAGGCAAAAAAGATTCAAGGGGTGATTTGAACTCCAGTCTTTGCAATAGGCCCCCGCATCTCATGACGATATCGTTGCGCTTGCCATCATAGCTTTGGCGTAATATCTTGTTTCATAAGGAAGAAATATAAGGTGCATCCCTAAAACCCGACATGAAAGGGACCGCTTCATGACACACTTTCTTGTATCGGATGATAAGCCGGACGGCTTTAAGCTGGAAGAGATTTTAAAGATCATCCGAAAAGACATCTTTATACGTTGCGGGAAGATTCTCGACGATATTCGTCCCGAGGCCCAGCATGTTCTCAGAAACAATACGAGGATCCTGGAGCTGCTCGGCGAGGCGATCGCCCTTGCCGAAGATTCGACGCAAACGCTCGATCGTGCTTTCGGGCCGAGTCAGGCCGGTAAGGGCGGCCCGCCGCGGATCGGCAACCCATAAGGCGCGGCGTCGATGTTCAGACGGCGTTAGCCTTGCCGAAGTTTTGCCGATGGTTCTCCAGCCCTAACCGAAAAGCGCCGATATTCCTTGGATTGGCGCGATTCCGCCGATATTCCGGGTTTTTCTGGCCTCTTGCCGGAAAACCCACTATACATGCCGCCTTTATCCGTTTGAGAACCTGGATTCAGGCGAAAAATGTTATCGAACGAGAAATTGGTCCTGGCGTTACCGAAGGGGCGTATCCTTCGGGAGGTGATGCCGATCGTCCGGCGTGCCGGCATCAAGCCGGAGCCCGCTTTCGATGACGATCGGGTCCGGCAGCTTCGCTTTGCGACAAATCGTCCCGAAGTCGACATCATCCGGGTGCGCAGCTTTGACGTCGCGACGTTTATCGCGTTCGGGGCGGCCCATTTGGGCGTGGCCGGTGCCGATGTTTTGATGGAATTCGATTATTCCGAGATTTACGCCCCGTTGGATTTGGGGGTCGGGGGATGCCGTATGGTGGTCGCCGAGCCGAAAGAACTGATCGGACAGGACGACCCCTCAATCTGGAGCCATGTGCGCGTGGCGACGAAATATCCCATGATTACTCAGCGCTATTTCGCCACGCGCGGCGTGCAGGCTGAATGCATCAAGCTGTCCGGCGCCATAGAGCTGGCACCCGGCATGGACTTATGTCAGCGTATCGTCGATCTTGTTTCCTCCGG
>JAVJPD010000546.1:0-4459 GCA_040216475.1 Rhodospirillales bacterium | reverse complement strand
ATATCGATGTCCGCCGGGCTCGCCACCCGCTGCTGGGCGATGTTGCACGACACGTTCACGACCAGCGCGACGATCCGCTGCGCGATGAAGCCCGGACTGTCGTTGATCGCCGTAACCGGCGTACCGCCCTTGGCCAGCAGGCCGTGAACGGCATCGCGGTGTTTCGCCGCCGTGATCGGCGTGGTCATGAGCGTGATCCGGCCCGCACAGCCGAACAGCGTATCCACGGCCACGGTGCGCGTCGCATCGAGTCCTTCGGCGACCGCCGAGGTCGAGGCATCCGGCCCGACCGGCGTCACCACGCAGATCGAGTCCGTGCCGGGCGTCTTGCCGGTATCGAGCTCGGCCCCGGCGTCCTTCAGAAGTTTGCTCACCAGCTTTTGACCGTCCGGATCGGCGGCGCTCACCCAAACCTTGGCCTTGCCCGCTTTGGGCGCGGCCGCCTCGTCGGGCACCACCGGCTTGCCGTCTTCGTAGACATAGAACCCCGCGCCGGTCTTGCGGCCGTGCAGGCCGCCGTCCTTGCGCTGCTGGCCGATCACCGAGGGCTTGTACATCGGCTCTTCGTAGTACTGGTGATAAATCTCCTCCATCACCGAATGCGCGATGTCGATGCCGACGAGGTCGAGCAACTCGAACGGTCCCATGCGGAACCCGGCGGCTTCCTTCATCACCCGGTCGATATCGACATGCGAACAAATGCCCTCGCCGATGATGCGCAAGGACTCGGGGCCGTAAGCGCGCCCGGCGTGATTGACCAGAAAGCCCGGCGTGTCCTGGCAGGCGACCGTGTGCTTGCCCATGCGGGTGCCGATCTCCATCAGGGCCGCCACGACCTCTGGCGCCGTTCGCAAGCCGCCGATCACCTCGACCAGCTTCATCAGCGGCGGCGGGTTGAAGAAGTGCAGGCCCGCGACCCGTTCCTGGTTCTTGGTACCCGACGCGATGGCCGTCACCGAGAGCGACGACGTGTTGGTCGCCAGAATACCGTCCTTGGGCACGATCTCGTCCAACTCGGCGAACACCTTCTTTTTGATGTCCAAATCCTCGATGATCGCCTCAACCACCAGGTGGCAATCGGAAAAGCCCTGCAGACCGTTGGCCTTCTTGATCCGGTCGACGGTGGCCTGGGCGTCTTCGGCGCTCATCCGGCCCTTTTCCGCGGCCCGGTTCATCATGCCGGCGATAAAATCCACGGCTTTATTGAGCTGTTCGGTGTTGGTGTCGAAGAAGCGGACCTGCATTCCGGCGGCGGCCGCGACCTGGGCGATTCCTCGGCCCATGGTGCCCGCGCCCAGAACACCGACCGTCAGGTCGGGGCGTTTGGGGTCGATCATGATGTGTTATTTTCCCTTAAATTCCGGTTTGCGTTTCTCGATGAAGGCTTTCATGCCTTCTTTTTTGTCTTCGGTTGAAAACAGGAAATAAATCGCCTTGCGCTCCAGCTTCAAGCCGACGTCCATAGACGTATCGAGCCCGGCCAGTACCGTTTCCTTGATCATGCGCGCCGACAAGGGCGGCAGTTTGGCGATCTTGCCGGCGAGTTCCAAGGCGCGCGGCAGAACCTGATCGTCCGCCGTCACCTCGCTCACCAGGCCCATGTCGGAAGCTTCCCGGCCCGAGATGAACTCGGCGGTCAGCATCATCTTGAGCGCTTTATATTTTCCGACCGCGCGCGGCAGGCGTTGCGTGCCGCCGCCGCCCGGCAGAATGCCGACGCGGATTTCCGGCAGGCCCAATTGCGCGCCCTCGCCCGCGATAATGATATCCGCCGTCATCATCAGCTCGCAGCCGCCGCCGAGGGCGTACCCGTTCACCGCGGCGATCACCGGCTTCGGGCAAGCCGCGACCGTGCGCCAGTATTCCTCGATGCCGCGCCCGAAGGCGTCGACCGGGGACGCATACGCCATCTCCATGATGTCGGCGCCGGCGGCGAAGGCTTTTTCGTCGCCCGTGATCACCACGCACAGCACGGCCGGGTCGGTACTCAGGCGGGCGAATTCCTCCTGGAGCCGGTCGCGGACCTCTTTATTGATCGCGTTTCGGGCCTCCGGACGATTGATGCGGAGCAGGACGACGCCATTTTGCGGCTGTTCAACGAGAAGGACTGACATGATATGTTGGTTTAACCAATGAACCGAGGTTTTGAAGTGGGATTGATATTACCGGCCGGTCTATTGTATTGCAACGACACCCCGGGATTTCCCCGCCATAAGGAACTCATACAGAAATCATGGCCCTCGATCCAGACACCCTTGAACAACTCGTCGAAACCGTGCGCCGGTTCACCAACGAACGGCTCATTCCCAACGAACGAAAAGTCGAGGAACTGAACGACATCCCGCCGGATATCCTCCAGGAGATGAAGGATATCGGCCTGTTCGGCCTCACCATCCCCGAGGAATTCGGCGGCATGGGCCTCGGTATGGAGGAAGAGGTCAAGGTTATCTTCGAAATCGGGCGCACCCACGGTTCGTATCGGTCCTCGTTCGCCACCACCATCGGCATCGGCTCGCAAGGAATCGTGATCGACGGCACCGACGAACAAAAACAGAAGTATTTGCCGCGCATGGCGACGGGCGAATTGATCGGTTCGTTCGCGCTGACCGAACCGGAAGCGGGATCGGACGCCGCCAGCCTGCGCACCAACGCCAAGAAAGACGGCGACGACTACGTGATCAACGGCTCCAAGCGATTCATCACCAATGCCCCGCGTGCGGGCGTGTTCACAGTGATGGCGCGCACCGACCCGAACGAGAAAGGCGCCGCCGGCATCAGCGCGTTTCTGGTCGAGGCCGGAACGAAAGGTCTTTCCATCGGAAAACCCGACAGCAAGCTCGGCCATCACGGCACGCTGACCTGCGACGTCAACTTCGATGACGTGCGCGTGCCGAAAACCGCCATCGTCGGCGGCGTCGAAGGCATGGGTTTCAAGACCGCCATGAAGGTGCTGGACCGCGGCCGTCTGCACATCGCCGCCGGGGCCTGCGGCGCGGCCGACCGGTTGATCGACGAATGCCTGAACTACGCCATCGAGCGCAAACAGTTCGGCCAGGCTATTGCCGATTTCCAACTGGTGCAGGCGATGCTGGCGGATTCCAAAACCGAAACCTATGCCGCCAAGTGCATGGTTCTCGACTCGGCGCGCCGGCGCGATCTCGGCGAGCGCATCACGGTCGAGGCCTCGTGCTCGAAATACTTCGCCACCGAAATGGTCGGGCGCGTCGCCGACCGCGCCGTGCAGATCTTCGGCGGCGCCGGTTACATCACCGAATATCCCATCGAGCGCTTCTACCGCGACGTGCGGCTGTATCGCTTGTACGAGGGCACGTCGCAGATTCAGCAACTCATCATCGCCCGCGACATGATCAAGCAAGCGCGCGAACGCGCGGGGATGTAGTAAAGGCTTTTAACATGCGTCATCGCCCGGCGCAGTCCGGGCGATCCAGGATTTATAAAACTGGATGCCCCGGACTGACGCCGGGGCATGACGATCCAAAAACGATCCAGGAGGAAAAGTAAGAACAATGGCAGAGAAAAAGGCACCCCCGCCGCCCGAAAACCCCGGGCCGGACTATATCTTTCAGGAAGGCTTGAAGAACGGCACGTTCCTCATTCAGAAATGCGATAGCTGCGGCACGTTTATCCACTATCCGCGCTACCTCTGCCCGTCCTGCGGCTCCGACAAGACCAGCCAGGCCGAGGCCAAGGGCACCGGCACGGTCTATTCGACCAGCGTCGTGCGCCAGCGCCCCGAGCGCGGCGGCGATTACAACCTCGCGCTGATCGATCTCGATGAGGGCCCAAGATTAATGAGCCGGGTCGAGGGCGTCGAACCCACCGACGTGACGATCGGTATGAAGGTGAAGGCGAAGATCGACGCCGGCGGCGACGAGCCCCTTCTCCTCTTCGAAAAAGCCTGAGGGAGGCGATCATGGCAGCAAACCTGAAAGGATCGGCCGCGATCGTCGGCGTCGGCACCGCGGGCATCGGCGAAGCGCACGGCCGCACGCACCTCGAGATCATGGCGGAAGCCGCCAACAACGCGCTGGCCGAAGCCGGCCTCACCATGCGCGACGTCGACGGCCTGTTCACCTCGACCCTCGTCAACTTCTTCCCGACGCTCACCATCGGCGAATACTTCGGCATCCATCCGAAATACGTCGGCGGCACCAGTTTGGGCGGCTCGTCGTTCGTGAAATACGCCATCGACGCCGCCGCCGCCCTGCAGGCCGGGCTCTGCGACGTGGCCCTCATCTGCTACGGCAGCAACCAGCGCACCGCCGGCGGCAAACTGGCCACCATGTCCGATCCGCCGGCGTCCGAAATCATGTACAAGCCGCGCTATCCGATCATTGCGTATTCATTCGCCGCCGCGCGGCACATGTACGAATTCGGCACCACCCGCGAGCAGTTGGCCGAGGTCGCGGTCGCCGCGCGCAAGTGGGCGCAGAGATCG
>JAVJPD010000545.1:0-3413 GCA_040216475.1 Rhodospirillales bacterium | reverse complement strand
GTGTGCTCTTCCGATCTGCAAATGCAAGGGCACGAGCGAATGGCGAAGCGGCTCGGGCTGGCTTTCCGAAATCAGGCTGCCGTAATTCCCGCCCTCAGCCGCAATCGTCATGCCCGCCGACAACGATGCGCCGGGCTCGGCCCGCCGTTTTCTTAACGCCGAACCTTTACGTCACCGAAAGCCACTAGGAGTTGATCTCATGAGCCAAGCGAAACCAGGCGACACCGTTCGTTTCCATTACACCGGCACCCTGACCGACGGGTCCGTGTTTTCCTCCTCTGCCGGCCAGGACCCGCTGACTGTCACCCTCGGCGAAGGCGCCATCCTGCCCGATCTCGACGCCGCGTTGACCGGCATGACCGCAGGCGACAACGCAACCGTCGAAATCGAGGCCGCCAAAGCCTACGGCGGGCATGAGACGGACCTGGTATACGAGGTCCCGCGCGACAAGTTCCCGCCGGAGCTACAGCTTCAGCCCGGCATGCAGCTCGAAGCGGCCACGCCCGACGGACAGTCACTGGCGATCACCGTCGTCGAGTTGTCCGACGAGACCGTCACGGTCGATCAGAACCACCCTCTGGCGGGCAAGGACCTGACCTTCGCCGTCGAACTGGTCGAGATCGTCTGAAGACGGTATTTCCGGCCGGTTTCGGGCCTGCAACGGCGGCGCGCCAGGACACGCCGCAGGAGCCGAGGGGCCGGTCACAGATCGCCGAGAAACGTACTCACCGTGATGCAAATCTCGGCGCCGTAGCGCCGCGTGTACTTCAGCCGGCCCGATTCCGTCGTGAGTTTTTCCGCGAGCGCGCCGAACAACTCCTGCAACACCGTTTGCGCGATCTTTTCCGCCGAAGCGTCCGCCGCGTCTTTTTCGGAAACCGGGGCGGCCGCCGGGCGCGCGAAGGCATAAAGCGTTTCAGCGAACCAATTCCCGCCGAACTTGACGTCGCTCAGGTGCAGGGCAAGCGCCGTCAGAACGTCTTCGTTGAGGGTTCGGGCCTGCCCGTTCGAAAAAACCTTTCCCCAATCCGAATGCCCGTTAGCGCCATATTGGCGCAAAACGCCGTTCATCACCGACTGATACTTGCCGATCAGTTCAGGGCCGAGAACGGCGTGAATGGCCATGATGAAGCCGGGCAGGACGTCGCGGGAAATCTGACGAGGGTCGTTTTTCGCGCCGGGACCGTCCGCGAGCAGATGCTCGAACGATTTAACGAGCAGGCGCCCCAAATGATCCTGCCGCGGAGCTTGCCGGGGCGTCTGCCGGGGTGCCTTTCCCGTGCCCGGCGGCGCGGACGAAACCGAATGCTTTTTCTGGGGCTTTCGCTTACGGCGGCCGAAGTCGTCCTTGGGAATAAACGGCGAAATGGCTTCGCCGCTCAAATCGCTCCGTTTGCCTTTATCGTCCCTGTAAGCCGCCACCGAAAACCTCCATTGCCCGACGAACCGGCATTGACCGGCACGCCTCCGCGCATCGCTTCGAAATGGGCCCGGCGTCGATTGAATTGTTATTTAGGTAATAAAAAGCGGTATTTCAACGCGAGTCTCGGAACGGATGATGGCTCGCCGGGCCGGCGGCATCCTTCCGGAAAACCGATGCGAACCACGCCGTTCGGCCGCCCCGCCGGGCCGGATTATCGATTTGTTAAGCTTGTTCGCCCACAGTGAAGCCGTGGTAAGGCCTCCTCGGAGGCCCGTGGTGTGGGACACTTCCGTGTCGGAACAGTATGACAAGCCGAAAAAGCCGGACGCGGGCGCGCCCGATAGCGTAAGCGTCAACGAAGCCCGTCCGGGCAAGGAAAATCCGCCGGCGAAGGAGAAAACGCCGGTCGCGGTCGCCCTGCAATACGAGCCCGGCAAGGACGACGCCCCCCGGGTCGTCGCCGGCGGGCGCGGCAGCATCGCCGAGCAGATCCTGGCCATCGCGTTCGCCCAAGGGGTCAAGGTCCGCGAGGACGCCGATCTCGCCGAGTTGCTCTCCACCATCGATATCGACAGCGAAATCCCGGTGGAGGCCTTCGCCGCCGTCGCCGAAATCCTGATCTACGTGTACCGGGCCAACGGCACCGCCTTGCCGTTCGAAAACGGTCCCGACTCCGGGCCGGGACTCTCACCGGGACTCGCGCCATGAACGCCGAAACGACCACGCCAACCGACATTGAGCAAGAGGTGCATAACGTGTCTGCCATGATCGCCGCGGCCCGCCAGATGGTCGCCGAAGGACAAAGCGTCGATCTCGCTTCCCTCGAGGGGACGGTCGATGCCATCTGCCGACTCATTCACGACAATCCGCCGGAGCACTCGCGCGACATCCGCAAGGCGCTGGCGGCCCTGGTCGAAGACCTCGACGCGCTCGAACACGAATTGACCGAACAGCACCGCCGCCTCGAGGAAAACCTCGCCAACCACACCCGCCGCCTCGCCATCGAAGCCTATAGCGATCCCGCCGATACGCCCGCGACTCCCGCCGAAGATGCAAACGGCGACGAGTCCCCCGAGAAATAACCGGCGGCCCATTCATGAACATGGATCTCGGCAGTTACTTCTACGCGCTCCTGGCGCTTCTGTTCGTCCTCGCCTTGATCGCATTGTTCGCGACGCTGGCGCGGCGCTTCGGCATCGGGTTCCCGGGCGGCGCGAAAATGGGGCGCGGGCGGCGGCTCACCGTCAGCGAGATCCTGGTTATCGGTCCCAAGCACCGGCTCGTCCTGGTGCGGCGCGACAACACCGAACATCTGCTGCTGCTCGGCGCCAACACCGATACGGTCGTCGAAGCCGACATTCGCGAGGGCGGTTTCCCGGCGGCCCTGCAACAAGCGGCGAATGCCGCCACGGACACCGCGCCACGAAAATGAACGACAAGAACGCCAACGGTTGAAACGATTGAGGCGCATGAACAAGAAATATTACCACCTCGGCCTGCGGACGGTTTTTCTGGCCGCGTTCCTCGTTCTGAGTCCGGACCCGGCGGCGGGCCAGGCGCTCACCCTCGATCTCGGCGATCAGTCCGGCTCGGCGACCGCGCGGCTGATCCAGCTCATCCTGATCATTACCGTGATCTCGATCGCACCGTCGCTCCTGATCATGGTGACGTCGTTCACCCGGATCGTGGTGGTGCTGGCATTTCTGCGCCAAGCCATGGGCACCCAGCAGACGCCGCCCAACCAGGTTTTGATCAGCCTCGCGTTGTTCCTGACCGTGTTCATCATGATGCCGACCTTCGAACGTGCCTACGACGCCGGAATCAAGCCGCTGATCGAAGGCCAGATCGAGGAAACCGAAGCCATCGAGCGCTCGGTCGAGCCGTTCCGGGATTTCATGATGCGCCACGTCCGGGAACGCGACCTGCTGCTGTTCACCAGCATCGCCCGCGTGCCCGACGAGGAGGCCCGCCGGGAAATGCCCCTGCGCGT
>JAVJPD010000544.1:0-1976 GCA_040216475.1 Rhodospirillales bacterium | reverse complement strand
TCGAGTGAACGGCATCGCAGCGTGCCGCTTCGCATCGGCGTGCTGGTGGACCTGCATTGGCGGGAGGATGCCGGCGGGCACGTCAAATGCTGGGAGCGGTTCGCCCTGGCGGCGACGAAATTTCCGTCGTCCCTGGATATGACGGTGCATTTTCTCGGCGCCGAGTCGAAGACGGTGCCGCTCGCGGACAATGTCCGCTACCGGATTCACGAACCGGTCTTCAGCACCGCCAGGATGCCGTTCCTGTCCCACGTGCCGGATCATACCGATCTGGCCTTGTTCCATCCCGGTTTGGCGCAAGGCTTGCCCGGATACGATATTCTGCACACGACGAACGCGCATTTCGCGTTCGCCAGGACCGCCGAGCGGGTCGCCGCCCGCTGTGCGATTCCCCTGGTGAACTCGGTTCACACCAACATTCCCGCTTACAACCGCGTGTTTACGGAAATGACCGTGCGCCGGCTTTTCGGCGATGGCTTCATCGCC
Source organism: Rhodospirillales bacterium (assembly GCA_040216475.1). Lineage (GTDB taxonomy): Bacteria > Pseudomonadota > Alphaproteobacteria > Rhodospirillales > CALINB01 > CALINB01. The sequence continues at coordinate 1,490 of JAVJPD010000544.1, read as the reverse complement.
CGCGCCATGCTCGAGCGGGCGCGCGTTGATCGCCAAGCCGAAGCCCACGCTCATCGCGTCCTCGCGGCGCATCAGGAGAAATGCGCCCATGTCCTGGTGACGCGGGCCCGGGAACGCCGCCGCGTGCGCCGTGTGATGCCCGATGACCGCATCGGCTTGCTGCATCGGGGCGTCGACAAGGCCTTGTTCCACCCGGCCCATAGGGACCGCGCCTGGCTGGAACGGACGTTCGGTATTCCGCAAGACCGCGTTTTGGTTTTTTACGCCGGCAGGGTCGATCCGGGGAAAAACGTCATGACGCTCGCCGAAGCCGTTGCCTCGCTCGTCGAACGGGGCGTGCCGGTGCATTTGCTGTGCGCGGGCAACGGCGATCAACGCACGGCCGTCTTGGGCCGCTTGGGAAACAATGCGACATGTCCCGGTGCCGTTGCGACGGAAACGGTCGCCAAGATGCATGCCTGCGCCGACGTGTTCGCTTTCCCCTCCGAACTTGATGAGCTCGGCAACGTCGTTCAGGAGGCGCTGTCTTCGGGCGTGCCGGTATTGTTGCCGCGCCGCTACGAAATCCTGACTCCGATTCGCGACGGCGAATCCGGATGGTTCGTACCGGGCCGTTCGCCGCGCGCCTGGGCGGACGCCCTGGAAACGTTGACCGGAAATCCGCGCCGGCTTCGGACCATGGGCAAGGCCGCGCGGGTTTTGGCCGAGCGGATGTTGCCGTCGTGGGAAGACGTATTGGCGCGGGATCTGCTGCCGGTCTGGCTGGCAGCGGGCGTCGAAAGCGGCCGCTACATCGAACCTTTGAAGCTGAAAGAGAACGCCGATGACCGACGGATCGCCGCTTGAGCACAAACGTATTCTGATTTTGGCGCCTCATCCCGACGACGAAGTGGTCGGATGCGGTGCCGCCGTCCGCCGTGCGCGCAAGGCGGGGGCGTCGGTTTACGTTATCTTTTTGACGAACGGCGTGCCCGCGCCGCATTCGCCGAAACCGGGCTCCGTCAGCGATTACCAGGAGCGGGTCGTCCGCCGCCGCAACGAGGCCATGCAGGTCGCCGATACGATGGGTTTCACGCCGGTCGGGTTTCCGAATATTCCGTCGCGCAATCTCAAGGGACACTTCGTCGAAACCCGTGAGGCCATTGTCCGGGCCGTCGAGCGCTACGGGATCGGCGCCCTGTGGGCACCGGCCTACGAGGGCGGCCATCAGGACCACGATGCCGCGAACGTCCTGGCGAGTACGTTCGGAAGCTCGCTCAACGTATACGAATTCGCCGAATACAATTTTTCCGGCGCGTCCGTGCAATGCAACGCGTTTCCGGAACCGGACGGCCGCGAGCACGTTCTGTTCCTGACGCCGGCGGAGCAGGAGCGCAAGCGCGCGCTGTTGGCCTGCTACCGCTCGGAGCGCTCCAATCTGGCGTTCGCGCGCATGGAGCAGGAATGCTTTCGGCCTCTGCCGGAGTACGATTACGCGAAGCCGCCCCATG
>JAVJPD010000543.1:0-1235 GCA_040216475.1 Rhodospirillales bacterium | reverse complement strand
CCTGGGGCGCGCTCGGCATGGGCTTCGGCGGGCGCGAACTGTTCCGCCGCCAGCAAATGGCGCCGCATTTTTTCAACGCGCTGTCCGACATGTCGGGCGGGCGCATGGTGCCGGTGCAAGGTTCGGTGCTGGTCCGCAACGACGCCGGCGACATCATCGGCGCCGTCGGCATCAGCGGCGACACGTCCGAGAACGACGAAATTTGCGCCGTCCACGGCATCAAGGCCGCCGGGCTGAAGCCCGATACCGGCGACAAGGAATAACCACGTCACTTCAGGGAGAGACCATCGATGAGCAGCGAGAACGAAAAAATTTCGGCCCTTATGAACAAACTCAGCGCCTATATCGCGGGCGCGGGCAAACAAAAACTGCCGAAAAAGGTGATGGATAAAACCAAACACCATATTCTCGACACCCTCGCCGCAATGGTTTCGGGCTCACACCTGTCGCCGGGACAATACGCCATCAAGTTCGTCCGCTCGCAAGGCGGCAAGGCCGAAGCGGGCGTTATCGGCAGCAAGGTCGTCACCAGCGCCGTCAACGCGGCACTGGCCAACGGCATGCACGCGCACGCCGACGAGACCGACGATTCGCATCAACGCGGGCGCTTCCATCCCGGCTGCGGCATCGTCGCCGCCGCGCTGGCCGTCGCCGAACGGGAAAACAGCAGCGGCGGCGACCTGCTCAAGGCGGTCGCCCTCGGCTACGACATCGGCGTTCGCTTCAACCTGGCCCTCGGCCCCAGCTATATCAACGACGAAGGCCACAGCACGCACTCGACCGGATGCCTGTTCGGCGCGACCGCCGCCGCCGCCCTTCTCATGAAATTCAACCGGACCCAGGTTCGCCACGCGCTTTCTTATGCGGCTCAACAGGCCTCGGGCTTGCCGTGCTGGACGCGCGATCTCGATCATATCGAAAAAGCCTTCGACTTCGGCGGCATGCCGGCGCGTGACGCCGTGACCGCCGCCACCATGGTCGGCCTCGGCTTTACCGGCGTCGCGGATGTCCTGCGGGGCAACAAGAACTTTTTCCTGACGTTTACCAAGACGCCGCAACCGCAAGAGCTGGTCAAGGGACTCGGCAAGCGCTACGAGATCTTGGACACGCAGATCAAGAAGTGGTCCGTCGGCATGCCGAACCAATCCATTTTGGACGCGCTCGAAATCCTGATGGCGAAACACGACTTCAAGGCCGTCGACGTGCAGAGCGTGATTGCCCGCATTCCCAATCAC
>JAVJPD010000542.1:0-3120 GCA_040216475.1 Rhodospirillales bacterium | reverse complement strand
CCTTGGTGCGCTCGACGTCGTGTTCGGGCACGGCCTTGACCGTCTCGCCGTCGACGGTGACGGACACCGTGGTTTCGACGCCGCCGAGTTTGGACAGAACCTCGGCGCGGCGCTTTTCGTCGTTGATCTCGAACATCAACGTCGCCACCAGTTCCGAACCGTTCGGAATCAGCGGATTGTAGGCCGACAGCTCGTCGGCGATCTGTCCCTCGCCGCCCTTCTCGACATGCAGCATTTCGTGAACCTGATAGAACATCGTATCGTAGTTCTCGAAATAGAAGGTCGCGTCGGGGCCGACGGATACGCGGCGGTTCTTCTTGAAGGCCGTCATCTCGCGGCGGCGCTCGGCGCGCTCCTGGGCGTATGTGTCCATCGGGATGATATCGTCCCGGGTGATTTCGCGTTTCGACATAACCATCGTTCCTTCCATGATTGATCCTCCTTTCGGCGGCCGATCAGCAACCGTATGAGCGCGCCAGCAGTTGAATGGGATGCTGCACCGCGCGATCGGCCGGGTTCTCTTCCCCCAACAGTTCGATCCCCTGCGCGATATGATCGCGCGCCAGGGGACATTCGGAAACGAGATAGGCGGACTTGTTCTTCGCGGCCTGGCGCGCCACCGGCTTGCCGACCTTGACGCCGACCTCGAAGGTCTCCTTCATCACGCCCCAGGCGCCGCCGTGGCCCGAGCAGCGGGCGATGACGTTCACCTTGGACTCGGGGATCAGCTTCAGAAGCTCTACCGCCTTCTGGCCGACGTTCTGCGCGCGCGCGTGGCACGCGATATGAACCGTGACCTCGCCGTCGAGCGGCTTGAGTCCGTCCGCCAGGCCTTCCTTGGCGGCGATCGACACGACGTATTCGTCGATGTCGAACGTCGCCGCGCTGAGGCGCTTTACGTTTTCGTCGTCGGGCACGATCAGGGGCCATTCGAATTTCATCATCAACGTGCACGACGGCACCAGCGAGATCACGTCGTAGCCTTTGTCGATCCAGGCCTTCATCTCGGCCGCGACCGCGACCGCGCTTTCCGCCACCGCGGCGATGTCGCCGTTCTCGAGCTGCGGCATGCCGCAGCAGCGCGGATAGACGACCTCGGTCTCGACGCCGTTCCGGGCCAGGATATTCAGCGCGGACGTACCGATTGCGGGGCTGTTGTAGTTGGCGAAACAGGTCGCGAAGATCACCGCTTTGCGCCCGTGCGCGGGCGCCGTTGCATCGCGGGCGGGGGCCGATTCGGCCTGTTCCATCAAGGTCTTGCTTTGATAGCTTGGCAATTCGGCGTCCTTGTGTACGCCGGCGAACGCGGCCATCGCGGGACGCGTCAGCGCGTTGCCGCGCCGGCTCGCCCAGTTGGCGACGCCGGACATCGAGCAGCATAATTTTCCGTTGCGGTCCGTCTTGGTGAGTTCGCGCTTGGCGAACGGCACCTCGCCGTTTTTATGCTCGACCGCGCGGTGGCGCAGCATCAAATGCGGAAAATCCAAATCGAATTCGTGCGGCGGCACGTAAGGGCACTTGGTCATGAAGCACATGTCGCAGAGCGTGCAGGCGTCGATGACCGGCTTGAAATCCTTGCTGTCGACCGAGTCCAATTCGCCGGTCTCGCTGTCGTCGATCAGTTCGAACAAACGGGGAAAGCTGTCGCACAGGTTAAAGCAGCGCCGGCAGCCGTGGCAGATGTCGAAAACCCGGCGCAGTTCCGCGTCCAGTTTTTCGAGATCGTAGAAGTCCGCGTCCTTCCAGGGTATCGGATGACGCACCGGCGCATCCAAACTGCCCTCGCGCGACGTCGTTTCTCCGGCTTGTATCGTGCTCATGTTCGTTCCCCTCGTTTTATCCGCCGTTTTTCCGCGTTACGCCCGACGCGCCGCCCGGGAGAATCGTTCCTCCCGGCAGCTCGGCGACGGACGGTTCGGAAACAATGACGGGGGATTCGCCGCCGAACCCCCCGCCGCCGCGTTCGTTTGTCCGATGAGGGCTTAGCCCATCGTGTCGAGGGACTTCTGGAATCGGCCGGCGTGCGACTTCTCGGCCTTGGCGAGCGTCTCGAACCAGTCGGCGATTTCGTCGAACCCTTCGTCCCGGGCCGTCTTGGCCATGCCCGGATACATGTCGGTGTATTCGTGGGTTTCGCCCGCGATCGCCGCCTTGAGGTTCAGGGACGTCGAGCCGATCGGCTCGCCGGTGGCCGGATCGCCGACTTCCTCGAGAAATTCGAGGTGGCCGTGCGCGTGGCCGGTTTCACCTTCCGCGGTCGAGCGGAAAACGGTCGAGACGTCGTTGTAGCCCTCGATGTCCGCCTTTTGCGCGAAATAGAGGTAACGGCGGTTGGCCTGGGATTCCCCGGCAAATGCCGCTTTCAAGTTCTCTTCGGTTTTGCTGCCTTTCAACGATGCCATGATCAACTCCCTTGTGCTCGTTGGTTGAAACCTTCGCCCGTGCGGGCGTTCAAGATGATAACGGGCATACTATGGGCATGGGCGCGACCGGAGTCAACACTTTTTTGAATTATTCTAAATTTGCTGTTATGGTGTTGAAAATAATTATTATTTAGGCGCAATCAGGCCTTGCTCGAAACCCGCACGACGACGTCGATCCGATCGATGCGGGTGCCCTCGGGAGGCTCCGGCAACTCGGCGATCGCGATGCGCTCGCCCTCGATGTCCTCGATGCCGCCGGTCTCTTCGAAAAAGAAGTGATGGTGATCGGCCGTGTTGGTGTCGAAATAGGAGCGCGAGGCGTCGACCGCGATCTCGCGCAAAAGCCCCGCGTCGGTGAACTGGTGCAGGGTGTTGTAGACGGTCGCCAGCGACACCGGAATCGCCGCGGCCTGCGCCTCGACGTGGAGCTTTTCGGCCGTCAGGTGACGGTCGCGACCGTCGAACAGAAGCTTCGCCAAGGCGAGACGCTGGCGGGTCGGGCGCAGGCCGACCGAGCGCAGCCGCTCGATGGCGTCGCTATAGGGCCGTTTGGCGCCCATTTCCCGGATGTCGGTCTCTTCGCTCATGTTCTCAACCGCTTGTTTTCATGCCGTTTTTACCGGCAACGACTCGGTGACGTTCGGATTACAACACAAAATAGGCACAAAATCAATATTTTAAAGTGCTTGTTGGAGCC
>JAVJPD010000541.1:0-12036 GCA_040216475.1 Rhodospirillales bacterium | reverse complement strand
TCATTCGGCCTCTTTCAGGGCGTGATCGACGATTTCCTCGGCCAAGCCGATGTAGTTCGCGGGATCGAAAAGATCCCGAAGGTTCTGCTCGCTCAGGTGTTTCATGACGTCGGAATTTTCGGCCAAAACGTCATGTAAATGCCTGTTTTCGGACAGGGCCGTGCTGCAGGCTTGTTCGACGAGTTTCTTGGCGCCCAAGCGGCTTAAATGCGGCGCCAGAGCCATCATGGCGGCTTCGGCAAGAATCAAGCCTTTAGTGAGTTCCAGATTTTCCCGCATGCGGTCCTTGCGGACGTCGAGCCCTTCCAGCATGTCGATCGATTGATGTAACGCGCCGGCGGCCAGGATGAAGATTTCCGGCAGCGCCGCCCATTCGGCGATCCAGGGCGGCCCCGAGCGTTCGTGTTCCCGGTCCATGGCCTCGAGCATCAGCGCCGCGTTTCGGTTCGATAGTTTTGCGATTCCTGGAACGAATTCGGCAAACCGGGGGTTTCTTTTCTGCGGCATGGTGCTGCTCGAGCCCCGCCCCGGCACGTAGCCTTCGAAAACCTCGGCGACTTCCGTACGCATCAAAACGCCGATCTCTGCCGCGATCTTGCCGAGGGACGCCGTCATCATCGCGAGCACGAGACAGATTTCGACGAAACGGTCGCGCGCGGCGTGCCAAGTGACGACGGGCCGGTCGAGATCGAGCTCCTTCATCAGTGCGGCCTGAACGTCGAGGCCGGCCCGACCCAGCGAGGCCAACGTACCCACGGCGCCGCCGAACTGGCCGACAAGAACCCGCGTTTTGGATTGGGCAAGGCGTTCCTGGTGGCGCATCATCTCCTGGAGCCAGACGGCGGTCTTGAGCCCGAAGGTGGTCGGCAGCGCCTGCTGTCCGGCGGTGCGCCCGGCCATCAGCGTGCCGCGGTGTTCCCGCGTCAGCCGTTTTAAGGCTTCGATCAGCCGCGTCATGTCGCCTTCGAGAATCTTCAGGGCGTCGCGTATCTGCAGTACGACGGCCGTATCCATGATGTCCTGCGTCGTCGCGCCCCAATGGACGTAGGCGCCGTTCTTGCCGCATGCCGCCGTCAACTGCTTAACAATCGGGGCAATGACGCGGCCGACGATTTCCATGTCTTTCTTAAGAGCTTGGCGGTCGATTGCTTCGAGCGTTGCCTTGGCCGCGATATCCTCGGCGGCGGCCTTCGGGATGACGCCGAGGCGGCCTTGTGCTTTTGCGAGCGCCGCTTCGATCCGAACGCATCGGTCGATATAGCCGTCATCGGAAAAAATGGCGCGCATCGCTTCCGTGCCGAACAGGTCCTTGTAAAGATTCGAATCGATCAGCGTGGACGGCATAGGATTAAACCTCGAATTTTCCCGTTTTCGGATCGAGCCAGCGAAGAGACTGTTCCGTATTCTCGCTCGGCCTGTATTCGCAGCCGATCCACCCATTATAGTGGAGATCATCAAGCGTTTTCAGCACGTAATTGTAGTTGATTTCACCCGATCCCGGCTCGTTTCGTTCCGGTGCGTCGGCGATCTGAATATGAGCGATCTTTTTGACATGCTTCCGGATGAAATCCACCAAATTCCCTTGAGAACACTGGGCATGGTAGCAATCGAATAAAAGAAACACGTTTTCGTCATCGATATCCTCAAGGGCCCGAGCCGCCATATTCGGCGTGTTTAAATAAAAGCCCGGCACGTAATAATCGCTGGTCGGTTCGATTATGACCTTGATCCCCTTTTCAGCGCAGGTGCGCCCCGCGAAGCGAACGTTATCGACATAGGTATCATTGTAGGCATTCAAATCCGCATCGGGCGCTTTCAGGCCGGCCATGACATGGAGAATTTTGCATTCGATGATTTCGGCGTATTCAATGGCCGCGCCGACTCCGTCGCGAAACTCCTCGCGCCGTTCGGGCCTGCAGGCAAGACCGCGGTCGCCTTTCTTTGAATCGCCGGTCGGGGTCGAGGTTTGGACGAATGCGAGTCCGTTGTCTTTCAGATAGTCGGCAATCCGGTGGGCAGAATAATCGTATAAGTTGGGGTGTTCGACCGCCTTGAAACCGGCCTCGGCCGCCGCGGCGAAACGTTCCTCGAAAGGAAGTTCGGTGAAGAGCCAGCCGATATGTGCATCGAAGTGAAGCATCGTGTGTCCCGTTAGGGTGTTATTATTTTTGCGAGTTTCCTTATGGCACTGCCGGGGCTGCTGAGAACGATTGTATCCGCCGTCTTCTCGATATGGGTTTTTGCTCCCGCCATCGAAAATTGAGCCAGCAACAGAATATCATAGCCGGGCAGCCTGGCAGCCGCTTTTGCCAGCAAATCGTGATGCCGGTCGGGGTGGCCGCCGTTCAAGGCTTCGAGGGCGTCCGGCACGAAATGAACATCAAGGCTTATGGCCGAGCCCCGCGCCTCGGCCATGCGGGTAAACTCATCGGCCATCGACCGGATGGCCGGCTCGAAAGTCACCAACATGCCGATCCGGCCGCCGTGTTCGATGGCCTCTTCGAACATCGCCTCGTTGGGCTTCAGGACGGGGAGTTCGAGACGATGTTGAACGGCTTCGATGGCGTCGGTAAAAGCCGAGCCGGTAAACAGAATGCCCTCGACCCCGGCGCGTTCGGCGAATTCGGCTAACGCCATGATCCGGGCGCGAATGGCCGGCGTCTGCTCCCCCGCCGCGGCGAGATCGCGGGTCAAGTCCTCGGCGAGGAGGCTGACGGTCGCGGCCTCCGGCCAGGCCTCGGCGAAGGCGGTTTCGACGGGAGAGACGGCGGCGCGGGTCGCGTGAATGAGAGCGATTGTGACGGCCATAGGGAATGATCTGGGAGCATCGGGATATTACTTCCTTGAGCAAGTCCTAACGGAATCGGGCGAGCCCGTCCAGCCTGCCGGCGGGACGGGCTCTGGGCAGACCTCTGGGCAAGGCCTATGGGCGGGACGGAAATGAACGCCTATACTGGCCAAAACGGAGGAGAACATGTCCAAGAAGGTCACCAAAACCGAAGAGGAATGGAAGGCGGCGCTGACCCCGGAGCAGTATCAGGTCACGCGCAAGAAAGGCACGGAGCGGGCCTTTACCGGGGAATATTGGAGCACGAAAGCCACGGGCACCTATGTGTGCCGATGCTGCGGACAGGAGCTGTTCGAATCGCACACGAAATTCGATTCCGGTACCGGTTGGCCGAGCTTCTACAAACCGGTGGCCGAGAATAACGTCAACGCCGAAACCGATCTCGCGCACGGAATGATGCGCACGGAAGTGTTATGCAGCCGGTGCGATGCTCATCTCGGTCATGTGTTCGATGACGGGCCCAAGCCGACAGGGTTACGGTATTGCATCAATTCCGCGTCCCTGGAACTGAAGCCGAAGGAAGAGGAATAAAGCCGACCGATGAATAATGCCGCAAAAGAGGAAAAGATCGATTTAACCAAGCGAGAGGCTTATCCGTTTTGGTCGACGGATACGATCCGTTTTCAGGATATCGATCGTAACAATCACGTGAACAATATTGCCTTCGCCATCTATTGCGAAACCGGCAGAACCAATTTCATCGAACAGCTCTTCAAGGAGTTCGGCGACAAAATGGATTTCGTCGTCGCCCGCATGACGGTCGATTACCTGGCGCAGGCTTATTTTCCGGGTAGTGTCGAAATCGGCACGGCCATCAAAAGCCTCGGGACCAAATCGTGCGGTTTGGTGCATGCCGTATTTTGTAACGGCGCATGCATCGCCACGGGAGAAACGATCTGGGTGTATTTCAACCGCCAGGAAAACCGTTCGGAGCCGCTGCCGGATGACGTGCGGGCCCTCTTGGAGAAATACTGTCTCAAGGGCGGTTGAGCCGGTTTTTACGCTATCGGCGCATTCCCGATCAGCCGTGGATATTCGATGGCCGGGCACCGGTTCATAACGACCTTCAGGCCCGCTTTTTCGGCCCGTTGTGCGCCGGCACGGTCGATGACGTCCAATTGAAGCCATACAACCTTGGCTCTGACCGCGATCGCGTCGTCAATCGATTCGCCGGCATCTTCGGAACGCCTGAAAACATCGACCATGTCGATGGCTTCGGGAATATCGGACAGATCGGCGAGGATGGTTCGCCCGAACATCGACTGTCCGGCATAAGCGGGATTGACGGGATAAACCGTGTATCCCTTTTCAAGCAGGAATTTCGTGACCCGGTAGCTGGCGCGGGCCGGTTTGATGCTGGCGCCGACGAGGGCGACAGTTCTGACCGATTTTAAGATCGCCAGAAGATAATCATCGGTGTAGTCCATGTCGTGCATGCCGGCATGGTACATGAGCCGGCATTGAACGCCGAGGAAAAATCGCCGGCTCCTTTAAGCCGTCATGCCGCCGGTTCCGAATCGCTGGGGCCGAGCCAATGTTCGGTATCGCCGTTTTTCCCTCCCCTGATAACCGGAAATGGGTAATGCCCCAATCCGTGCTGTTTCAGGAATTGCCAGTAAAGACGATAGGAATAAGGGCCGAGCGTGCTGTAGCCGAGGACGTAAACGGAGGCGGTGTGCTCCGATAAGGCGGAAATGGCTTCCCGCCGCCGGGCATCTATTGGAAACCCGCTTGCCTGCCTTGCTTTCATTGATTTCTCCCTGCGTGGGGTTTTGTTTTTTACCAAACGATTGAAAGCATCATGGTGCAGATAAAAATAAATACCGCCGTGATGAATTGCTTGAAGTAAATCATCCGGGTGGCTCCGGTTTTCCTGAAACGTCGCATTCGACCTTCCCTCGGTCGACCCGGGCGATGCTTAAAATGAGCGAGGAGACCCTTTCCGACTTTTGCCGGATATTGGCGAAGATGATGTCGCCCGGTCGAAACAGTCCGGCGGCTTCGTCGAAATATCCCCGATTTCGAATTTCCGAGGCGTCGTCTTCCGTGATGAGGTGCCACAAGGTGAAACCGTTGGCGTAGCCGAGCACGCTTAAGTCGCGGGTTTTGAGCATGAAGAGCTCCCTTCGGTCCCGAGTGCCCCACCGGAAAAAATATTGAGGGTTCCGGTGGGGCGTCAGGGGAGGTCACTATGGAAACACCGTGTATATAATACGGATTGTATTATTGTGCAAGACATTTTGTATTATTTATTTTGCCGCAAACCGGCCGGCCTTTCGGCCCCGTATCGGGGCCAGATATCGCCCGATGGCCATGCCGGCGAATCGCGCCGGTTGAACGTTTTGCCGCCGTTGGACCGCAATCAATCAAGATCGGCTTTACCGGAGGGCAGGAGATTACCGCGCTTTAGCTCTTTTGGTGTCGCGCGGAAAGCTTCGTGGTGCATCCCCGGCATCAAAAACGTATCGATTGTTTGCCATTCCCGGCAATGGGATGCAAAAATTATGGCGCCAGTGTGGCGGAAAAATTTTCCGATAAAAATTTTGATGTAAAATTCCCGAGGATTATTAAAAGATTACGATCTTTTAATTTTAATCTTACCCGGCGCCGCGGCGAAAAAACCGGTGGGGAGATTCTCGAAACTTCGGCCGGATAAGGCGCTATCCTTTGGGCATCTTCATTTTGCCCGGTTTATCGGGGTTTTCGGCGGCTCCCCGGCGCTCCGGGCCTTTTCGTTTCGAGGATGCGCCTTGACGCCGCCGGTCTGGGCCGACGTAGACGACGTTGCCGTCGGTGTTGCGAATGACGACGATGTCTTGCAGATTATCGAGTGACGTAAAGGGCAGCATCGGCAGCTTCGTGCTTTGCCCGGTGATCAAGCGGTCCATGCTGACGCCGAACAGGTGCGATAATCTGATAAGCGTCAACAAACTCGGCTCCCGTTCGCCGCGCTCGTACTTCAGGATCGTATCAGTGTTCAGGTTCAGCATTTCTGCCACGTCCTTGGCGACGAGTCCCCGATCTTCGCGGAGAGCGCGAAGACTGCGTCCGAACATTTCCGCGGCTGCGGATTCTGGAACGGTCCGTTTAGGCATGGCTGGCCGTTATTATACGGCTTAACCGTCTGAAAAAAATGAAATTATGGAATGCGCTGGGGAGACAAATTGTCTCTCTTGCAAGAAAATACAATTTGTATTATATTACGTTTCGAAGCCGCAGAGGAGTTCCTGACCATGGCGAAGCCGACAGGTCAGGGGAGGACGGCATCGGAAACGACGGATTTCGGCGCCGCCGATTTGAAGCCGGGGCACGCCGAAACGCGCAGCAAAAACGACCGAAGCCGGGGCCGGCGCATCATCAAGACGCGCATAGCCGATGGTGCCGCCGTTTACATCGAGGAAACCATGCGGGCCGGACAGTTACGCGTCCGGACCGTTAGCGTGCTCGAACGATGGCGCGATACCGGCATCATCACCCCGGCGATGTTTTATGCCGCCGAGCAGTTTCGCCGCGATTTCGAAACCGCCGGTTTACAGCCCCATTACGCCGTAACGCCGCTCGAACGAATCGACGGCCGCAAGGGTGCCGACGAAGTCACGCTTTTGAGCCGTGCCAAACGAAAACGCCAGGCATGGGAAGCGGTGCAGCGTGCCGGGAGATTGCTCGGCGAGAAAAGCTATCGCGCGCTCGAGGCGGTCGTCGGTTACGGCGTGACGCTGAAGGAATTCGCGCGGTGCGAGCGCTGGGCGGGCAAACCGCTGTCGGAGCCCGTCGCGCGGGGCATCCTGTTCGCCGCGCTCGAGGTTCTGGCGCGGGAGTTCGGATACGAATGAACGGACTTGATAATGTATGTTCGGTTTCCTATTTGGCTTATATTCGAAGCGTTGTAAGCGCCGAACCGGCGCGGCCCAATCCCAAATCAATCGAACATCGATAAAACAAGGAGGCCATCATGGCGGACCTGCCGCGGGCGTTTGTCTATACGGTTGAAATCGACGGCGAGTGGTGGACCGTCACCACTTCGGGCCCGTTCCGCGACGAGGATCAGGCCCGCGCGTTTTCCGACTGGGTGCAATCGGAAGAGGGGAATGATATAAAACCGGACGGTGTTCGTATTCATTAAAAATAAAAAACCCTTCGGATCGCCGCTTGAAATAAACACCGCAAGGACCATATCGCTTAAATCCAAACAGGTTTATGCAGACCACACCCGCCGTCCGGCGGGTTTTTTAGTGCCCGAACGCGGGCGCTCGTTTTTTCACCGATACAATTGGGAATGTGCCATGGGCAGTACCTTTGTTACGCTGCGGCCCGACGTGCCGCCGCCACCGCCGCCTCCGGCATCGTCTTTGCCGGGCGCGCGGCGAAGTACGATCAACGATACCATCATGACCGCCGGGCCGGGCGGGGCGAAAAACCCCCTGCCGGGCTCGATCGCGGCCACGCGCGGGCCGTTCAACGAACGCGCGCGTGTCTCGTCACCGGCGCGGGAGTCTCTGAAAATCGATATCGAAACGCCGCCGGGTGCGACAGTGGCCGCGGGGACGGATGGATACCGGAAGCGGAGAAGCCCGCTGCCCGGGCAAATCGATGAAATCGAAAACCGCGATCCCGAGACGCTTAAACGCTTAAGCGATAGCAAGATAAAGTATTTTACGGAAGAAGCCCGTATAGCAAGAGACGCCTATGGCGATTATTTAGACGAAAAAGATGATCTTGAAGAGGGTATTATTATGCGCCGCGCTGGGCTCATCGAGACGTTGAGTTCAATGAATGCGCATCAGCGGGCTAACGAACTGGCGCGGCGAGGGTTTCCCAACGCGAGGGATCTCTCCATAAAAAGCGCGGGCGAACTCGCGGACCTGCTCGACGATGCCGACCTGAAGAACGCTCCCCCTGACGAAGGGCGCGATGAGGTGCGCGAAAAGGGAAAACCGCTGCGAGATCCCCTATTAAGAGAGCGCTTTCCCATTAATCCGCTCTATCTGAAAGGCGAGGGTTTGGAAATTGCCGCCGATCTGGTTTTGGATGTTCAAAAAGGCCGCTTGCAAGGCCTCACGGAAGGGATGCCGAAAGATCGCCAATTCGTCAATATCGGCGGTTATGTGTTGAGACGGAGTACGGCCGATTTTCTTTCCCAGGCGCTGACAATGACAAAGGAAAAACACCCGGTATTTTTGAAAGAATTGGAAAAATATTCCGAAAATCATGGAAGGTTTCATAAGGAATCCAAGAATTTAAAGTCCCAAGATCGTCTTTCCGATGAGGTGAGCGTCATCGATGCCGTGGCCTACCGAAAGTTGCAAGGAGAGGAGAACTTTGAAACAATGAATCGCAAAGCGCTAACTGAACGGGCCGGCGAAATTTTACAGTTCCTGGATTACCGTTATTCGAAGCAAAGGGGATTAATGGGGCAGATCCGGGCACGATAAAACAGGCAACGCTATGCGGGGTTTGGAATGAAACGGAAATTCTGTTTTATTTTGATGGTCGCCTTGTTCTTGCCGGGAAACGCTTCCGCGGACCGGGAAAAGGTCGCCGACGCGGAAGCGCTGATCAAGCATTTCGAGGCGGTTTATTACGGCGTCGATCATTCCAATTCGGAAGACCGAGGAGTTGACCGGCCGATGGTAATCCGCCAGCACCCCTATAAGGTGGTGCTGTTCCCGACCATGACAAAATATGAAGAATTCATCCGTCCGATAACGGACCAATTATCGAAGCTTACCGGCTATCGAATAACGATAACGCGTTCGCCATCGTTCTCCGGCGATTTTTCTACTTGGATAGCGACCGATCTAACGGATCTTCCATTTAGCCGAGTTCTTTACAAATCTACATCAGAGGAATGGCAGAATTTTCTAAAAGAATGGGAAAAGAAGACATGTATGGTTTTGTCGTCGATAGGATATGCCTATATTTCATCGGGCAATTTTTTGTTTCAGGTCAAAAATGTTTTTCTTGATGCTGCTATTGTGCTGAAAAGGCAAATAAGTGCAGCAAAAGCGAAAGACTGCATCGTGGCCGGATTGGTCAAACAACTGGCCGGTTTTAAAGATGTTTCATCAAATATTGTGCGTCCGTCTATTTTCAATGAACCGCGTCCTTCGATGACGGCGATACCGCTAAACGACAAAATCCTCATCCGTGCCGTTTACGATTTATTTCCCGATAGAGATCGAGAAATCAGTATGAAAACAATTAGGAAAAAGATGCCGCTTTATGTCAAAAGCGTAAGAGAAAACGGCATAGAATCGATTTATCATCGTTGACTGAGCAATTTGACCGCTCAAATAAATATTGGAAAAATCATACGGTCTAACTCCGAATAGATTTATGCAGACCGCACCCGCCGCCCGGCGGGTTTTTTAGTGCCCGAACGCGGGCGCTCGTTTTTTCACCGATACAATTGGGAATGTGCCATGGGCAGTACCTTTGTTACGCCGCGGCCCGACGTGACGCCGCCGCCGCCGCCTCCGGCATCGTCTTTGCCGGGCGCGCGGCGAAGTACGATCAACGATACCATCATGACCGCCGGGCCGGGCGGGGCGAAGAACCCCCTGCCGGGCTCGATCGCCGCGACCCGGGGATTGTTGAACGGCGATACGATCCTCACCCGGGCCCTCACCGATACCGTCGTCGCGCCGCGCGAACGCACCGGTTCGGATCGGCCCGGCTTGCCGGGGCTGCGTTTTCCGCCGCCGGTCGCGCACGCACGCAACGCCGATGCCGCCGAACGCGGCATAAGCCCTGACCGTCGGCCCGGCGCCGCGGGAGCGCGGCGGCGAGCAGGTAGCCCAGCTTGATCCGAGACTCCGTCTCATTATTGAAGGCGCGAAGTTTCTCGGTAGCAAAATCCAGAAGCTGTTCCGGCAGCGTCCCGTCACCGACAAGTTCCGCAAAGACACGCAACAGGGCCGCGAAGCGCACCGCAGCGGAAAACTGGCCGAACGCGGCAAGCAGGCGGTCGAGTTGAGGTTGGGCAAGGTCGATCCGGCGTTCGCCGCGCGGGTCAAGGCCGATACCGGGATCGACCTGTCGGGCCTGGAAGAAGCGATCGATACGGCGCAGGTACAGCATGCCTTCAATAAACACGGCCCTGGAAACGAGCAAGACCGGCGCCAGGAACCGATCAGTCCGGAGGCGATCTCCGTATATCGGGATGCCGTGAGAAACTACGATAAAGTTAAGGCACGCCGTTCAAAGAAATCTGGCATGACTTTAACATTCGAAAAAAGAGTCGACGGCGTTATCGTCGTCGTCGAGCAGGTTCGCACCGGGCAGGGAACGTTTTCGTTCTTCGATATGTGGATCAAGAAGGCGTCTTGAATTTGGTGCCCGGGGGCGGATGCTCTACCTGCCGTAGACCCCCCACCGTACGTCCAGGACTGCCCGGGCATAAACTCTGTCATTCTTAGCGCCCAGTGCACGATGTTCATCTTTTTCAAGATGCCCCCGAGCTTAACGTCTAAAACGCCGGGCAAAAACTAAATAAGAATTATGCGTTAGAATTTCAATAACAGAATATTTGGTGCCCGGGGACGGATGCTCTACCTGCCGTAGACCCCCCGCCGTACGTCCAAGACTGCCCGGGCATAAACTTTAAAGCCTTCAATGGCGCCCGGCGTAAATAAGAATTTTTTATCTAAATTTCAACAACAAATTGGGCCGGCCCCAATGCCGATCGCGGGCCGGATCGCAGGCATGAGCAAAAAATTGACCGACCGGCAGCGCCGCTTCGTCGAGGAATACCTGGTGGATATGAACGCGGTGCGGGCGGCGATCCGCGCCGGCTATGCGGAAACGACGGCACGAAATAACGCCTATGCGCTGTTCAAGAACGCCGCGGTTCGCGAGGCCGTGCGCGCGGCTATGGAGGCCCGCGCGGCGCGCGTGCAAATCACTCAGGACCGCGTGATCGAGGAACTGGCCGCGCTCGCCTTTTCCGATATCGGCGCATTCCTCACCCTGCTTCCCGGCGGCGACGTGGCCCTCGATTGGGCCGGGTTGCCCGCGGGCGCGACCCGGCCGATCGCCGAGATCGTGCAGGACGAATACGCGGATCGTTCGCCGGGCGGAGGCCGCGGCGCGGACAAGCGCCGCATCAGGCGCACCCGTTTCAAGCTGCATCCGAAACTGCCGGCGCTCGAGGCGCTCGCCAAACACCTGGGATTTTTCATCGATCGCAAACATGTTGACGTTACCGGACACCTTACCCTCGCATCCGAGCCGCTACCGGCCACTGCTCGCTGGCTTGAGGAAACTCTCGGCGGCGGAACGCCAGGCGAAACTGCGAAACCTCGCCCGCATTGATCTCTATTTCCTGATCCGCTACGCACTCGGCCGTGCCGATCTGGAGCATCCGTGGCTGTTCGCGCGCGTCCGCGAGGTGCAGCAGGGGCCGGACGGGTACGTGGACCTGTGGGCGCGCGAGCATTACAAAGCTGAGGATATGGATGCTTGGATTCCGACACCAACCGGCTGGTCACGCTTCGGCGATCTGAACATCGGCGATTATGTTTTCGGTCCCGATGGGGAGCCGACGCGAATTATTGCGCAAACGCCCATATTTCACGATGCGGATTGTTATGAAATCGAGTTCGACGATGGCTTAAGCATAACAGTATCGGGAGAGCACCTATGGACGGTTGAGCGCAGGACCAGAAAACGAATACCGATGGCATACAACAAGCCGGATCCCAAACGGATTTACCGCGAGCAGGTGACACTATCGACGAGGGAAATCGCTGCACATGACCATCGCCCTGATAATCGATTGGCGATACCTGTAAACGAGCCACTGAATTTGCCGGAAGCCGATCTGCGGATCGATCCATACGTGCTTGGCGTGTGGCTGGGAGATGGGCATAGCGGGGGAACGCGTATTACAGCCTCTAAAGCCGATGCCGGCGAGTTAGCAGGAATTCTTCGAGCAAGAGGCATTGAAGTGCAGAGCACCTCCCGGGAATCGGCGGTCAGTATGCGGCTCGGCAGCGGCAAAAAGGGGAAGCGGACCTCTTCGGAGCTCGCCAATGAACTACGGCGATTGAAAATTTACCGCCATAAAGCCATCCCATCCGTTTATCTTCGTGCTTCCATAGAGCAACGCCATGCCCTGCTTCAAGGTTTGATGGATTCCGACGGCACATGTAACACGCGAGGGACGGCTACATTCGTAAACAAGAACG
>JAVJPD010000540.1:0-5360 GCA_040216475.1 Rhodospirillales bacterium | reverse complement strand
AACTTTTTGAATCGGAGGGCCTGCCGATCTTCGCCAAATATTGCGGCGATCCCATCGGCTACTTCATCACCAATATCGGCCCGTTGAACCAGGTCATACATCTGTGGGGCTACGACAGCCTCGCAGACATGGAGAAAAAGCGCGCCGCGCGCGACGCCGATAAAGCCTGGTGGGAATACCGCCGGAAATCCATGAGCTATATCGTCGCGCAGGAAAACAAGATCCTGGTGCCCGCGTCGTTCTCGAAGATCAAGTAGCGCCGATTATTCCGGGTGCTCGATACCGACATCATCCTTATTGCGACGGGCGCGTTCCTGCTCGGCGGCTTCGTCAAGGGCGTGGTCGGCCTCGGCCTGCCGACGGTCTCCCTCGCCATCCTGACCGCGACCGTCGGCCTCAAGGAGGCGATGGTGCTGATGCTGTTTTCGAGCTTCGTCACCAATGCGTGGCAGGCATTGGTCGGCGGACACTTGATCGCGATCTTGAAACGGTTATGGACGTTTCTCGCCGTCGGCGCCGTCGGCATCTGGATCGCCACCGGCTGGCTGGCGAAATCGGATGCGGTGCTGCTTTCGGGCGTGTTCGGGGGATTGTTGTTCCTCTACGGTGCGATCAGCCTGTTCGGCAAGCCCTTGCCGCCGCCGGGCCGCGCGGAAATCTGGCTGACCCCTAGCGTCGGCGGCGTCGCCGGAATCATTACGGGTTTGACCGGTTCGTTCACCGTGCCGGGAATCATGTACCTGCAGTCCCTCGGCATGACCAAGGACGTGTTCGTGCAGGCGATGGGGGTGGTCTTCACCATGTCGACCCTGACGTTGAGCATCTCCTTGGCCGCGAACGATCTGGTGCCGAAGAATTTGGGGTTGATGTCCGTCGCCGGGCTGCTGCCCGCCGCCCTCGGCATGATCGCCGGGCAGCGCATTCGAAACAAACTTTCGGAAGCGCAGTTCCGCAGGGTGTTCTTTGCGAGCCTGTTGTTCGTCGGCTTCTACATCGCCATGAGAGCATTCGTCAAAATATAGAGCCTCATGCTTCGAGACGGCCGCAAGTCGGCCTCCTCGGCATGAGGATGTCGAAAGACCTCATTCCGAGGAGCGCCGGGGAGGGGCGCCTCTCGAAGGATGATTTCTACTTCTTCAAAATCTTCGGCACTTTGTTGAGGCGCAGGCGTGCGACGTCGGGCATGCCCGAACCGACCAGCGGGCGCAGATACATCAGGAACTTGTCCGTCACGTCGTTGTTCGACGGCGCGATGAAGGAATCGTCCATCACCTTGGTCTTGCCCGCGACCGCGTCGAGCGGGCTCAAATCATAAGACACCGAATAAAACCCGGTGCGCCGGATGGTGACGGAGCCGTCGCTATCGCCCCAATGGGCGTACTGCACGGCTTTCTCGCCGACCTCGCGGGCCTCGCGCTGGTCGACGTCGGACACGCAGCCCAGGAACGAGCGCTGCAGATAGCCGAAGGTATCGCCGCGTACGCGCTTGCTATCAGTTTTAGCCTTGATCACGTCGCACAACAGATCGGCGAGCGCGCCGGTGCCGGAAAGGTGCACGTTGCCGTGCTCGTCGCGTTCCACTTCCTTGGCGAGCTGCGTGATGATGGGTTCGCCCGAGTCGTCGTGGATGCCTTCCGACACCGCGATCACGACCCGGCCGATGCGGTCGTAGACGGTTTTCACGTCCTTGGCGAACCGGTCGACGTTGAAATTGCGCTCGGGCAGATAGATCAGATGCGGGCCGTCGTCGTCGAACTTGCGGCCCAGCACGGAGGCGGCCGTGAGAAAGCCCGCGTGGCGGCCCATGACGACGCCGACGTAGGCGCCGGGCAGGGCGCGGTTATCCAGGTTCACGCCGGCGAAGGCGTTGGCGACGAAGCGCGCGGCGGACGGATAACCCGGCGTGTGGTCGTTCACCACCAGGTCGTTGTCGATGGTTTTAGGGATATGAATGCAGCGCAGGCCGTACCGTGCCTTGGCGGCTTCCTCGGACACGATCTTCAGGGTGTCGGAGGAATCGTTGCCGCCGATGTAGAAAAACGTGGTGATCTCGTGGGCCTGCAAAACCTTGAAGATTTCCCGGCAGAACTTGAGGTCGGGCTTGGCCCGGGTCGAGCCGAGCGCGGAGCAGGGCGTATGGGCGACCATCTCGAGGTTGTGGGTGGTTTCCTGGGTCAGGTCCAGCAGGTCCTCGTCGACGATGCCCGAGACCCCGTGATAGGCGCCGTAAACCCGCTCGACGCTGGCGAACTTGCGCGCCTCGATGACCACGCCGGCCAAGGATTCGTTGATGACGGCGGTCGGTCCGCCCCCTTGAGCGACCAGGACTTTCCCTTTCAGCATGGGCCGGTGTTCCTTCCCTTTGTATCTTTTTGTGAAACGCGTCGGATGACAAAATACGATGAAATACGACAGCCAACATAGGCGAGGCGGGGGGTTTTTCGCAACGCTCTTGGGAGGTTCCGGGGACGGTTTCACGGCTTGATCACGGGGCCGGCCGGGGCCGTTCGAAGGCGATCGCCGAGGCACCCGGAAACCCTTGCTTTTCGCGCGCGCACCGGGTAGGAGGAGGCCCAACGACCCCTTCGTCTAGCGGTCTAGGACGTCGCCCTTTCACGGCGAAAACACGGGTTCGAGTCCCGTAGGGGTCGCCATTGATCACTCGCCTGCGGAGGACCGCTTCCGGCGCGAAAAGTTTGGCATGGAGCCCGGCCGGGTCCGGTTTATTTCACGATCAAAACCGGTATCGTGCTGTTGCTGAGCACTTCGGCGGCGACGCTGCCGAGCAAGGCCCGTCGAATGCCCCGCCGTCCGTGCGACGCCATGACGATAAGGCTGCACCGCTTCGATTTCGCCGTCTTTAAAATGCTTTCCGCCGGGTGTTGGTCCGCGGCGTGAAGACACTCATGCGAAACGCCGAGTTTTTTTGCGGCCTTCCCGGCCGCCGCGAGAATTTTCTTGGCCGCCGCCGCCGCCGATTTTTCGTATTGCCCGATGGGATCATTGACGTGTCTCTCAACGTCATGGGCCATCGCAATGGCCGACCACGTTTCGGTTGCCGTTACGATTGTGGCAGGCACTTTCAATGCCTTGGCCAACGTCAGTCCGTGGTTGAGGCCCTTCGTGGCGATTTTCGATCCGTCGGTCGCGATCAGAATTCTTTTGTACATGGTTTCCTCTCCAGATGGTTCCCGTTGTTGAAAACCGGATAACGTGCCGTTGTCGGCGTACCGGTTTCCTTTTACGTGTGAATCGGCGGAACAACCTTGATTGGCGTCAATTCGGTCAAGTAGCGGCGCTTACAGCGTAATCCCGAACCGCGCAAGCAGAACCGTATAGCCCCAGTACGCCGCCGCCGTGACGAAGATCGCGGCGAGCAGCGCCGGCACGAAAGCGACGCCGAGTTTGAGCCCGGCGGGCAGGACGATGAAGAAAATCAGCGACGGCAGAATCATCAGCAGGATTCCGCGCGACAGATCGATCACCTGTTGCGGGTTGCGGGTGTCGGCATAGAGCCAGACGATGGCCAGCACCGAAACCAGGGGCAGGGAAGCGACCAGCCCCGCGAACAAGGGCGAACGCTTGGCGATTTCCGAGACGGCGACGATGATCACGGCGGAAACGACCGTTTTCAGGGCAAGGTAAAACATCGGCTCTCCTTTCGCGGCAGTAGTATTTCTTGGCGGCCTGGGCGTAGCGGTGTAAGTTAACACCGTTACCGATAAGGAAAAATAACCGAACAAGGAGGGATTTATGGCCTTACCGAAAATCGGGAGCGAGGCTCCGGCCTTTACGCTGCCCAATCAACACGGCCAGGACGTCAGTCTGGCCGATTACGCGGGGAAACACGTTCTGGTCTGGTTTTACCCGCGCGCCTTCGGGGGCAATTGAACGAAGCAGGCTTGCGGGTTCCGTGACGAATCCAAAAACTATTCGAACAAGAACGCCGTCTCCTTGGGCATTACGTTCAGCCCTACCGACGATCTGAAATCCTGGAGCGAGGAGCAGGGTCTCACGACTCAGCTTCTGTACGACGCGGACCGTTCCGTTGCGCTCGCCTACGGCGCGGCGGACAGCGCCGGTCAGGAGAAGCCTGTGCGGGTTTCCGTGCTGATCGGCCCGGACGGCAAGGTGGCGCAGGTCTACACCGTCGAGGACGCGCCGGGTCATCCGGCGGCGGTGCTCGCGGACATCGGCTGACGCCTCAATTAAAAACGGCATTAAAGAATGAATCCCGGGTTCCGCAAGGAGCCCGGGATTTCGTTTGTTCATGATGCTTTCAGCCCACTGGCGGGAAAAGAAGCAATTTGATATAATCTTTCCGTCGCACTATCGAGGATAACGTTTCGGCGCCGGAAAACGCCGCGGTAATCCGATTCCCTGAACAATTTGAAATCAATCTCGGCCCGAGGCGTGCTTCGGGTCGTATCCCCCTTGGCCCGCAGCACGCTTCGGGCCGTTTACCTATGAGGACGACAATGAACAGGAAAGCTTTTGGTGTTGTCATGGTCATCGCCGCCGCCGTCGCGTTGTCGGCCGGAAGCTCCGGGCCTGTAATGGCTCAAAACACGCTGCCGACGGCCGGGGCACAGAAATGGGTCGCGGCGAAGGACGGTCAAGTTCCGCCGGGAGCCGTCGTCGGCGGTCAACACGGCGGAAAACCGTTTTACGTCTGCCGGAGCAAGGTAGGGAAAGGCGGCATACAGCTTGCCGAGGGCAAGCTCATCAACGGCTATTGCGACATCGTATGGGGGCTTTACCCAAATCGTCATACCACTTACGAAGTCCTGGTCCGCGCCGCGCCGACGGTCGTTTCTCCGGCATTGCAGCCGGCTGCCGGCGCAACGCTGCGCTGGGTCGCGGCGAGCGGCGGACAGGTTCCCCCGGGAGCGATTGTCGGCGGTATGGAACCCGCGCGGAAATTGTTCGTGTGCCGGGCGCGGTACGGCCAAGGCGGCAACATCGGCGACCATCCCGGCAAGATCGTCGCCGGGAATTGCAACATCGGCTGGGGCGGCCGGGAAATCCTTCTGCCTCGATACGAGGTGCTGACCGGTAACGCCGCTCATGTCGCCTGGATTCCCGTCATTCAAGGCAAAATGCCGGGCAATGCCTATGTCGGCGGTAGCGAGGCCGCCCGAAAATTGTTCGTATGTCGGGCGCGGTTCGGTCAAGGCGGCAACGTCGGCATTCACCCCGGCAAGGCCGTCGACGGCCGATGCCACATCGGCTGGGGCGGCCGGGAAATCCCTCTGCCCGTTTTCGAGGTGATGGTGGCCCGGTAAGCCGTTCGCCGTTCGTATCGACGCTTAATGGCTCGGATCGTATGAGAAGGCGGCTCCCTAATGCAAAGGGGGCCG
>JAVJPD010000539.1:0-7086 GCA_040216475.1 Rhodospirillales bacterium | reverse complement strand
AGGTGCGTCACTCGACGCCGGGCGTGGGTCTTATCTCCCCGCCCCCGCACCACGACATCTATTCGATCGAGGATCTGGCGCAACTGATCCACGATCTCAAGAACGCGAATCCCGAGGCGCGGATCAGCGTGAAGCTGGTCTCGGTCATCGGCGTCGGCACCATCGCCGCGGGGGTCGCCAAGGCGCACGCCGATCACGTCACCATCTCCGGGTACGACGGCGGCACCGGCGCGAGTCCGCTCACCTCGATCATGCACGCCGGCTCGCCGTGGGAAATCGGCATCGCCGAAACCCACCAGACGCTGGTTCTCAACCGGTTAAGAGGCCGCATCGCGGTGCAGGTCGACGGCGGCTTGCGCACCGGACGCGACGTCGCCATCGCGGCGCTTCTCGGCGCCGACGAGTTCGGCGTCGCCACCGCGGCTTTGATCGCCGCCGGGTGCATCATGATGCGCAAGTGCCATCTCAACACCTGTCCGGTCGGCGTCGCGACGCAAGACCCGGTGTTGCGCAAGCGTTTCACCGGCCAGCCCGAGCATGTGGTGAACTATTTCTTCTACGTGGCCGAGGAACTGCGCGAGATCATGGCCAAGCTGGGTTTCCGCACGGTCCGGGAGATGATCGGCCAGTCGGACCGCCTGGAAAAAAGCGAGGCGATCGATCACTGGAAGGCCAAGGGCCTCGATTACGGTAAAATCCTGCATAAGCCGGAAGCCGGCCCGGGCGTCGCCACCTACAATTGCGAGCAGCAGGACCACGGCCTCGAAAAGGCGCTCGACAACATGCTGATCGAGAAGGCCAAGCCCGCGCTCGAGAAGAAGACGCCGGTCAAGATCGAAACCCCGGTCCGCAACATCAACCGCACGGTCGGCGCCATGCTGTCGGGCCGTTTGGTGAAGCGTCACGGCCAGGCGGGCCTGCCCGACGATACGATCTACATCAAGATGAAAGGCTCGGCCGGGCAGAGCTTCGGCGCGTTTCTCGCGCACGGCGTCACCATCGAGCTGGAGGGCGATGCCAACGACTATACCGGTAAGGGCCTCTCGGGCGGCCGCCTGATCATCTATCCGCCGAAGGTTTCTAAACTCGTGCCGGAGGAGAACATCATCGTCGGCAACGTGGTGCTGTACGGCGCCATCGCCGGGGAGAGCTACTTCCGGGGCGTCGCCGGGGAACGCTTCTGCGTGCGCAACTCGGGCGCCATCGCCGTCGTCGAGGGCGTCGGCGATCACGGCTGCGAATACATGACCGGCGGCATCGCCGTGGTGCTGGGGCCGACGGGACGCAATTTCGCCGCCGGCATGAGCGGCGGCATCGCCTATGTGCTCGACGAGGACGGCGGTTTCGAGGAACGCTGCAACCTGGCGATGGTCGATCTCGAGCCGATCGCCGACGAGGACCGCCTGCACGCGACGCTGCATCACCAGCGCGCCGATCTCGAAACCCACGGCCGGGTCGACATCAGCCACGACATGACGCGCTTCGACGCCGAGCGCCTGCACGGGCTGATCGAGAAGCATGTGCACTACACCAACAGCAGCCGGGCGAAGACCATCCTGAAGAACTGGGAACGATACCTGCCCAAGTTCGTCAAGGTCATGCCGGTGGATTACCGCCGCGCTCTGCAGGAGATGCAGGCCAAGAAACGGCCTTCCGAACGATCCGGCGTCAGCATGGCCGTGGGAGACTGAGATGGGTAAACCCACGGGCTTTTTGGAGGTCCCCCGCCGGGACCGCTCTTACGCACCGGTCGAGGATCGGGTCGAGCATTACCGCGAGTTCGTCCTCGAACTGCCGGAGGAGGAACTGCAGCGCCAGGGCGCGCGCTGTATGGATTGCGGCATTCCGTTCTGCCATGAAGGTTGCCCGGTCAACAACATCATCCCCGAATGGAACGACCTCGTTTACAAGAAGAATTGGCGGGAAGCCATCGAGGTGCTGCATTCGACCAACAATTTTCCGGAATTCACCGGCCGCATCTGCCCCGCGCCGTGCGAGGAAGCCTGCACGCTGAACATCACCAACGAGCCGGTGACGATCAAGACCATCGAATGCGCGATCATCGATTACGCGTGGGAACACGGCTGGGTGAAGCCGCAGATTCCCGATCACCGCAGCGAAAAGCGGGTCGCCGTCGTCGGTTCGGGGCCGGCGGGGCTGGCGTGTGCGCAGCAGTTGGCGCGCGCCGGTCACGACGTGACGGTGTTCGAAAAGAACGCCAAGATCGGCGGCTTGCTGCGTTACGGTATTCCCGACTTCAAGATGGAAAAATCCCACATCGACAAGCGCGTCGCGCAGATGACCGCCGAGGGCGTGGTGTTCAAGACCAACACCTTCGTCGGCTACGAGCTGTCCGTGAAGGATCTGCTCAAGGGCTTCGACGCCGTGGTGCTCGCCGCCGGTTCGGAAGAGCCGCGCGATCTGAAGGTGCCCGGGCGCGAGCTCGACGGCGTTCACTTCGCCATGGACTTTCTCACCCAGCAGAACCGGCGCGTGTCCGGCGAGCCCGTCGGCAACGTCGAGGACATCTGGGCGACCGGCAAGAACGTCGTCGTGATCGGCGGCGGCGACACCGGTTCGGACTGTATCGGCACGTCGTTCCGCCACAAGGCGAAGTCGGTAACCCAGCTCGAGATCATGCCGAAGCCGCCGGCCCAGGAGGATAAGATGCTCTCCTGGCCGAACTGGCCGATGAAGCTGCGCACGTCGACCTCGCACGACGAAGGCGCCGATCGCGACTGGGCGATCACCACCAAGGCGTTCCTGGGAGACAAAAACGGTAAGGTCCGGGCGGTGCAGACCGCGCGGGTGCGCTGGGTCAAGGGCGACAAAGGCAAAATGGTAATGGAAGAGGTGCCGGGCAGCGAGAAGGAGATCAAGGCCGAGCTGGTCTTGCTGGCGATGGGCTTCGTTCATCCCGTTCACGAGGGCATGGTTAGGGATATGAAGGTCACGCTGGACGAGCGCGGCAACGTCAAGGCCGATACCGTGAAGTACCAAACCTCGAATCGAAAAATCTTCGCCGCCGGCGACACCCGCCGCGGCCAATCCCTCGTCGTGTGGGCGATCCGCGAGGGCCGGCAATGCGCCCGCGCCGTCGACGAATTCCTCATGGGTTCGAGCGAGCTGCCGCGTTAGATCGGATTCGGTGCCGACGCGTCGTTTCTGCGAGCGGGCACATATACCAAAACCCCCTTGGGCAGGCCCCGCCGGAGTGTTATAAGAACACGCCAAGTTTGGGGGTGTGGTCGGCGTGACCCTTCTACATATTGTAGTCCTTGCCCTGGTCCAGGGCATTTCGGAATTCCTCCCCGTCAGTTCGTCCGGTCATCTGGCGCTGGTGCCGATCCTCACGGGCTGGCCCGATCAGGGCCTGATCGTCGACGTCGCCGTGCACGTCGGCACCCTGATCGCGGTTCTGCTCTATTTCTGGCGCGACATCGTGATGATGATCATGGGGCTGTGGCGGTTCGTGCGCGGGCGCAAGGATCCCGGCGCCCGCCTCGCCGGGCTGTTGGTGGTCGCGACGATCCCGGTGGTCGGCGCCGGTTACGTTTTGAACGATCACTTCCCGGATTATCTGCGCAGCCTCGAGGTGATCGCCTGGACGACTCTCGGCTTCGGTATCCTGCTCTATATCGCCGACAAGCTCGGCATGACCGTGCGCCGGATCGAACATCTGCGAATCGGCGACGCCGTGATCATCGGCATCGCGCAAGTGTTGGCGCTCGTTCCCGGCACCAGCCGGTCCGGCATCACCATGACGGCGGCGCGCATCGTCGGCATGGAGCGCCCCGACGCCGCGCGCTTTTCCATGCTGATGTCGATCCCCGCGATTCTCGGCGCCGGCACGCTCAAGACGTTGGAACTGATCGAGCGGGGCGACGCGCAATTGACGAGCGCCGCGCTCACCGCGGGCGGGCTCGCCTTCGTCGCCGCGCTCATCGCCATCGCCGCCTTGATGGCCTGGCTCAAGCGGGCGAGCTTCACGCCGTTCGTGATCTATCGGATTTTACTCGGCGGCGGGCTGCTGGCGCTGAGTTACGGCTGGCTGAAATAATCTTTACCGGCTGACCGCGCCGGTTTCGTCGGCGCGCAGTAAATACAAAATAGATTATTAATCAATTACAGATATAATATAAATTGACTAATAATCTAAAGGGAGGTGCGATTATGCTCTTTGATGATTATCAAAGACGTGCCCTCAAAACAGATCAAAAGAAAGATATCGCATTATCTGTTGAGGGTTTAGCAAGCGAAACTGGCCGAGTACTTGAAACGTATCAGGCATACGATTTTTCAGGCGATTTTCCCGTATTTAAAACACAGATGGTCGAAGAACTTGGGGGCGTACTTTGGTATGTTTCGAGCATAGCATCCATTTTTAAAATAAAATTATCAGAAATAGCATCCTTCAATGTTCAAAATAGCCAAAAAGCATTTGAAAAATGGAACCCAAGTGGAAAAGCGAAGCGGTTTATAGGTGATGCAAATAAAATGAATGACTACCAGCGACAGGTAGTTAAAACAGATCGAAGAAAGAATACTAGAGTATCTGTTTTAGGACTAGTTGGTGAATCAGGAAGTATAGCTACTATTTGTAAAAAATATTATCGGGATGAAGACAAGCTCGAAGCATATAAAGAAACTGCAAAAAAAGAATTGGGTGATGCCTTGTGGTATGTGACAAGCATCGCTACGAACATGAAATTAAAGTTAGAAAAAATCGCAGAGGAAAACTTAAGGTCGAATGACAAAAGATGGTTGGATAAAGGAACGCCTGTTACCGATATCAAATATGATGAAGATGAAAAATTTCCAAGAAAACTCAGGGTTGTATTTAAACAAAAAAAGAGACGCGGACATTATCAATCGATAATGCAAATTAAAGGATTGAATTTTGGTGATAAATTAACGGATAACGCATACGAAGATGATGGCTACAGATTTCATGATGTAATTCATCTTTCGTTTGTTGCAATACTTGGCTGGTCACCCGTGATTAGAAAACTGCTTAATTTAAAAAGAAAAAGTAGTCGTAAAACAGATGAAGTTGAAGATGGGGCGCGAGCATTGATAATTGAAGAAGCAGTTGCTTTCGAAACGTATAATACAGCACGCGATCACAATTTTTTCAGTGGTTCAAAGATTGTTCCCGATGGGCTTCTAAATTCAATTCAGAAAATAACGCGTGACTTAGAAGTCAATGTTTGTACTAAAAAACGTTGGCAGCATGCAATTCTAGAAGGATATAAAATCTTTAGGCTTCTCCGTGAAAATGGCGGAGGTGTAGTTAAGTTGGATTTAGATAGGAGCGCTATAAAATATGAAAAAATAAAAAAATAGTTTTATTTGGAGGTAGTGATGATTCCTGTGACAGGTCAGACTTGCGTAGATGCTTGGCGTGAAGGGGTTAAGGAACTGGTTAAAGAAAATAAGAGAACATCAAATTTAATTATCGAAATAAAAGAACCAACCATTTTCAATTCACGTTGGTTTGACACTTATAATCCGAAAAATATAAAAAATAAGGCGGAAAATATTAGTGATGTGAGTAATACGATCTTTCCTCAAAAAACTTGGGACGCAATAGTAAGAAAAAATGGTTCGCGACAAGACTTATACCATCGGTACACAGAAGTTTATAATAGAGGTAAGCGAATAGGGATTAATTCGGCTCGCAATAAAACTGCCTGGGGCAGCTATTTTCTTAGACTAATTGATTTGGGCGCGGAACATAGTAATCAGCTCGAAAAAGCAATTGAGTGTGTCTCAACGTGGGGAAAGAACCATGCGGGTGCGATTACATTTCATATAACAACACCTGGGATTGATGCATATCGACCGGCTGGCGGCCCATGTTGGCATTTTGGAGAACTAAGTGTCAGAAAACCAAATATTCTAGATATGACTGTCGTATACCGAAGCCATGATTACTTTAATAGAACGCTTGGTAATTTTATTGGTTTGGCGCGTCTATTAAATTTTATTTGCATGCAAACTGGCCTGGAGGCTGGCACCATCACATGCCAATCAGTATATGCTTGGTATACTGTTTCGAACAAAAATATGAAAGAGCTAGCCCAAATATAATGAGTAAAGACTATAACTTCATCGCAGCTGATTTATTCCAGCATTCATTTGCTCAAGAGTTTGATGAGCTGTGTACTGAAGTAAAGAACTGTACAGCCTGTAAAAGGATGTGCGGTAGCCAGAGGGTCCTTAATCGTTCTGCAGGCTTTCTTGACGCTAAAATATTTTTTATTGGTGAGGCGCCAGGAAGATTGGGTGCAGATGCCACGGGAATACCATTTCATGGCGATGTAGCAGGACACAATTTTGAGAAATTATTATCTCATGTTGGTATTAGTCGAAATGAGATATTCGTGAGTAATGCCGTTCTCTGTAACCCAAAAAATGAAAAAGGGAACAATGTTCCACCAAATGAAAAAGAAATTTTGAACTGTTCTTCTTTTTTGAGACGTCAGATCGAGATTATTGATCCTAAAATTGTTGTGACTTTAGGGGGAACAGCCCTTAAAGCCACCAGTTTGATTGAAAAGCATAATTTACAACTAAAAAATCATGTACGAACGATCAACAAATGGATGGGGAGAAATTTAATTCCTGTATATCATCCGGGCCAGAGAGCGATGATTCACAGAAGTTTCGCGAATCAATTATCCGATTACCAATTTATTTTTGAAATTTTATGCCGCATCGATAAGCGTAAGAAGAAAACCGAAGGGGCGATTAAAGAAGATATAAATTTTGTAATTGATTTAATTACAAAAAAACGGCCAACGCTTTCTTATTTTGCGCTGCATAAGTTATTTTATTTAGCAGAATATTATGCGGTTAAAGAATTGGGCACTAGATTAACTAATGCGTTTATTGTTCGTCAAAAAGATGGACCTTATTGTACGGATTTACACTATTCAAAGTTGAAATCCACATTTAGTGATATGCAATTTCACAAAAATAAAGGTCATTTATCTATTATCAGAAGAGCGCAAAATTTATTTGAGCAAAAGCAAACGAAGAATTCTAATTTTAATAGTGTCGCTCAACACATTGTCGAGGAAG
>JAVJPD010000538.1:0-4148 GCA_040216475.1 Rhodospirillales bacterium | reverse complement strand
TGCGACGAGCCGGTGTCCGCGCTCGATGTTTCAGTGCAGGCGCAGGTGGTCAACCTGCTTGCCGCGCTGCAGGCAAAATTCAATCTGGCGTATCTGTTCATTTCCCACGATCTCAAGGTCGTGCGTCATCTGTCGCACCGGGTCGCGGTCATGTACCTGGGCGAGATCGTCGAAACCGGCGCGCGCGACGCTTTGTTCGACAACCCGCGCCACCCTTATACCCAAGCCTTGATGTCGGCGGTGCCGATCCCCGATCCGGAAGCCCGGCACGAGCGAATTCTCCTCGAAGGCGATCCGCCGAGCCCCCTCGATCCGCCTTCGGGGTGCCGTTTTCATACCCGTTGCCCTTATGCCGAAGCGGTGTGCGCCGAAAGAAAGCCCGAGTTGAAGGCCGCCGGAAGCGATCAGCGGGTCGCCTGCCATCTGGCCGACGGCACGATTGGTTTGCGTGAGGGCATATCCGGGAGCGTCGCATGCTGATCGTCGCGCACCGGGGATATTCGAGCCGATATCCGGAAAATACGGCCTTGGCTTTCGAGAAGGCCATCGAGGCCGGTGCCGATTACATCGAAACCGATCTGCGCCTGAGCCGGGACGGCGTCGTCGTGTGTTGCCACGATCCCGATCTGAAGCGCATCGCCGGACAAACCGATACGATCGCGGAGTCCGACTCGGCCATGCTTAGAAACGTGACCATGGCCGACGGACAATCGCTTCTGAGGCTGGATGACGTGTTGGCGATCGCCCGGGGGCGGAGCGGGGTCATGCTGGACGTGAAGGTGACGACGGACGAAATGGCGGAGCGGGCCCTGCCGTCGATCGAGGCCGCCGGGATGATGGCGAATGTGATGTACGGCACGCGGGACCGGGAGCACGCCGTCTTGATGAAACGCCGCGCCGCGGAATTGACGGTTCTCGGCATGCCGGGCCATCCGGCGCAGATACGGGATTTCATCGCCGCCGGTGTCGATGCGATCCGGGTCTGGGAGGAAGAGATGACGGCACAAATCGTATCGGCGGTCCATGACGCGGGAAAACGGCTGTGGGTTACGGCGGGCCTGCGACGGTACGGCGAAACGGTCGGCTCAATCACGGCGGAACGGCTCAGGACGTTGCGCGCGCTCGGGGCGGACGCCGTATTGGTGAACGATCCGTCGTTGGGACGCCGGGACGGTGAAAAAACAAATCAACGAAAACGCATGCAAGAGAGGATGCCGTCATGAGTGAAAAATCGAAATTTACACCCAAGTTTATGATCGTGACGTTTGACGGATTGCGCCGGGACATGGTTACCCCGGCGTTGGCCCCGAACCTGGTGAAATTCATCGGCGAGGGCACCGACTTTCCCTTGAGCCGCTCGGTGTTTCCCTCGGCTACCCGGGTGAACGCGGCGGCGATGGCCGCCGGCGCGTCGCCGGTCAATACCGGGGTGATCGCGAACAAGTTCTTCGACCAGCGCATTTTTCCCGACCGGTCCGTCCATACCGGCAAGTACGATCACTACATGGCGGCGCAAAAGGCCTATGGCGGCCGGTTCGTCGACATGAAGACGCTCGGCGAGCACGCCGCCGAGGCGGGACTTTCGGTCGCGGTGGTCAGTACCGGCTCGGGCGGCACGACGAGTCTGTTGAACCCGAAAGCCGAAGAACTCGGCCATGTGACATTGGCGCTGACCGACTGGAATGCATCGGTGCCGAAATCCGTTGCCGATACGGTGATGGAGCGGTTCGGGCCGCTGCCGCCGGCGGGCAAGCCGAACATCGCGCGGATCAAATTGCAGACCGATATGCTGCTCGAGTACGTTCTGCCCGACCTCGATCCCGATATCACGTTTGTCTGGTTTTCCGATCCCGACAGCACGTATCATCAATGCGGCCTTGGTTCGCCCGAGAGCAAGGCGGCGATTCAAAACGCCGACGCCCAGTTCGGGCGTATTCTCGCGTGGATCGGCGGCTTGCCGGAAGCCGAGCGGTATCAGGTTTTCGTCATGTCCGATCACGGCCAGATCACCGCGAAAACGCGGATCAAGTTCCGCGAGAGCATGGCGGAAACCGGCTTGAAGTTCGCCGCGCATTTCGGCGACGGCGCGGATTACGCGGGCAGCGCGGGATATTACGGCGCGATCCGGGTGCGCGACGGCGATTCCCGCCGCATGGCTTCGCTGATCGACTGGTTCGCCGATCAGCCGTGGCGGGGTCTTTTATTCACGCCGAACGGCAACGGTATCGACGGCGGCGTTCCGGGTACGCTGGACCGCTCCTTGCTGCAGGTTTCCCACGCGCGTGCCCCCGAGGTGTACTACACCCTGCGCACCGACGATTCGATCAACCAATGGGGCATGCCGGGGGCGTGCTATTTCAATTCTTCCGAGCTGCCGGAAGGCGGCGGCACCCACGGCGGGTTACATCCGATCGAGCTGAACAATTTGCTGGCGGTTCGGGGCTCGGCCTTCAGGCATGCCTATGCGTCGACTTGGCCGGCCAGCCATACGGATATCGCGCCGACGATTCTGGCGATGCTGGGCATCGATCTCCCGGCCGAGATGACGGGCCGGGTTCTCGGCGAGGCCCTGGAGCGCGGCGGGGCCGAGCCGCCGGAAACCGAAACCTTCGAATGCGCCAGTACCCTCGGCGGGCAGAACCAATGCCTGCGGTATTGGCGGGTCGCGCGGACGGTTTATCTCGATCACGGCTGGATGGAATAACCGGCCATGAATGCCCGTTTCATCGCCGTAAAGCTTTTGCGCGCGCTGATCACCATGTGGCTGGTGATTACGTTCGCGTTCCTGGTGCTGAAGCTGTCGGGCGATCCGATCGAGATCATGCTCGGCGACGAGGCCGATCCCGACGTGGTGGAGTATTACCGGGCGCTTTACGGCCTGGACCGGCCGATCCACGAGCAATATTTCAAATATTTCGTCGGCATCACGCAGGGCGATCTGGGGTATTCCCTGGTCGACGAACGCGATGTCGTCGAAATGATCGTCGAGGCCATTCCCAACACGCTGCTGCTCGGGTTGACGGCGCTCGCGATCAGTCTGTTGTTCGGCGTTCCGCTCGGGATTATCGCGGCGCTGAACCGTAACAAGCCGGTCGACCGCTTTGTCATGACGTTCGCCGTGTTCGGATTCAGCATACCGAATTTCTTCCTGGGTATTTTGTTGATTTTGATGTTCTCGTTATGGCTGCGGTGGCTGCCGAGTTCGGGCATGGGGACGTTTTGGCACATCATCATGCCGGCGATCACGTTGGGCACGTCGGCGGCGGGATCGCTTGCCCGGTTCGCGCGCTCGTCCATGCTGGAAGTCCTGAACAAATCCTATATGCGTACCGCCACGGCAAAAGGCGTGCCGCGGCGCCAGCGAATCCAATGGCATGCGTTGCCCAATGCGGCGATTCCGCTGGTCACCGTGCTCGGATTCCGGCTCGGCGATCTGATTGCGGGCTCCATCGTGACCGAGGCGGTGTTCGCCTGGCCCGGGGTCGGGCGCTTGCTGGTTTCGGCGGTGTCGGCCAAGGACCTCGCCGTGGTTCAGGGAATTCTCTTGATGACCGCGTTCACCATGGTGATCGCGAATTTGATGGTCGATCTGATCTACGGCTGGGTCGATCCGCGTATCCGCACCAGTGCTGCGATGGACAAAGAGTGACGCCATGAACGACGATCCCGGCACCGCACGGATGACCGAGCCACGCTCAACGATTCGGCTGATACCGAAACGGGCCGCCAAATACCCGCTGTTGGTGGTTCTATCGGTGGCGTTTCTGTTTTGCGTGATGGTGATTTTCGTCTTTGCGGATTTTCTGGCGCCGTATCACTACACGACCCAGGACCTGCCGAACCGGTTGAAGCCGCCGTCCTTCCTCGGCGGGCCGGCGCAATATTGGCTCGGCACCGACGAGCTGGGCCGGGATATCCTGAGCCGGCTGATTTACGCGACCCGCTTCAGCATTTTCGTCGCCATTCTCGGCACCGGCATCGGCGCGGTGCTGGGGACGTTCCTCGGATTCGTCGCGGCGCATTTCCGCGGCTGGATCGAGGAGACGTTGATGATGCTGGTGGACGCGCAGGCGTCCCTGCCGTTCATGCTGGTCGCGCTCGCCGTGCTGGCGTTTTTCGGCAACAGTTTCACGTTGTTCATCATTATC
>JAVJPD010000537.1:0-5994 GCA_040216475.1 Rhodospirillales bacterium | reverse complement strand
CGGGACCCCTGTTCGCGGCCTACAAGCACATCTACACGATGGGCGTCATGACCTCGAAGGGCTTCGCCCTGCCGCCGGAAACGCCGCAGGAGATCGTCGATGCCTATACCGGCGCGGCGGAAAAAATCCTCAAGGACGACGGCTTCTGGAAAGTCGCGAAGAAGCGCCTCAGCGCCTATCCCGTCCTGATCGGCAAGGACGCTCACGAAGCCATCAAGCAGGCCGTCGACGTGTCGCCCGAGGCGATGGATTATCTCAAGAAATTCATCAGCTCGAAGTTCAACGTGAACATCTAAACAATATCCGACCGAGCGACGGATTTCTTAACGATTTAGGCCGGCCCCCTCCGGAGCCGGCCTTTTTCGTGCGTCACCGGTTTCCGCGCGTTTTACCGCCCAATCGGCTTTTTTTCGGAATAACCCGTTGATTTTCGCGGGTGCCGGGGCAACACTATCCGGGCAACAAGGGAGCTAAGTAGACGACAATGTAGACTTTGACACTTCAACTTCTGCCAAGAGGGAGGCAATCAATGACTATTCGTACTTTGAAGACTCTTGGCGCATTTACTGCCGTGGCTTTTGCTGCGGGTGCGCTTCTCAGCCCGATGACGGCTTATGCGGTCGATCTATCGGGTAAAAAAGTCACCGCAATCGTGCCTTTTAAAGAAGGAGGCGGCACGGACAAAATCGTCCGTATGTTCGCCCCGTTTTTCTCGAAATACCTGCCTGGAGAACCGACAGTCGTCGTGCAGAACATGCCCGGCGGCGGCTCGATTCGCGGCAACAACTATTTCCATCAACAAGGCCCGAAGGACGGTACGATGTTCACGGGCGTATCGACCTCGAGCCAGACCGGCTTCGTGCTGGGCGGCGAAAAGGTCAAATACGACCTGACGAAGTGGCGCTATATCCTGTCCACGCCGCGCGGCACGGTCGTCTATGCCCGTCCGGAAACCGGCGTGAAGGGCAAGGACATCAAGGAAGACGTCATGGCGCTGCGTAAAGCCGAACTCGTCACCGGCGCCAAAAACCCGACCTCGGCGGAACTGCGCCTGTTCCTCGGGCTGGAATTGCTCGGCGCCAAGAACGTCAAGTCGGTGTTCGGCCTGTCGACCGGCAAGCAGCGCAAGGCGCTCCTGCGCGGCGAGCTGAACATCAACTACGACACCGGCGGCGCGTTCCTCACCAAGGTGAAGAAGAAATACGCCGATACCGGCAAAGTGGTTCCGGTGATGACGCTGGGCTATACCGAAAACGGCAAGATCGTCCGCGATCCGGGCTATCCGAAACTGCCGACCATCGTCGAGGCCTACAAGGCCGTCAACGGCGGCAAGGAGCCTTCGGGCACCATGTGGGAAGCCTATAAGAACTTCTACACGATGGGCGTGATGACCTCGAAGGGTTTCGCCCTGCCGCCGGAAACGCCGAAGGATATCGTCGACGCCTACATCGGCGCGGCCAAAAAGACCATCAAGGACAAGAAGTTCTGGAAGGTTGCGAAAAAGCGCCTCGGCGCCTACCCGATCGCTTTCGGCAAGGATGCCCTCGCGAACTTCAAGGCGGCGATCGATATCACGCCTGAGGTCAAGGCGTTCATGAAGGACTTCATCAAGAAGAAGTTCAACGCGAATATCTGATTTCACGAATATTCGAACGTTTAGGCCGGCCCCTCCCGGGGCCGGCCTTTAATTCTTTTCCGGGGCGCATTATTCATGCAGGGTTATTTCGGCCGGCCCGACGAAAATTCCCCATTGCTTTTCCCCGGAACCGCAACGACACTATCCGCACAATAGGAAAGCTAAACAAACTTCACGACATACTTTCACGTAAGACACGTCGTTTCTATCTGCCATTAGGGAGACAAAGTTATGGCGAAACGTACTTGGAAGACCTTTAGCGCATTGACTGCCGTGGCCTTCGCCGCGGGTGCGCTTCTCGTTCCGGGAATCGCAAAAGCCGTCGATTTCTCGGGAAAGCAAATCACCGCTCTCGTGCCCTTTAAGGAAGGCGGCGGCACCGATCTTCTGGTCCGCCTGTATGCAGGCTTCTACGAAAAATACCTGCCCGGCAAGCCGACGGTCCTGGTAAGGAACATGCCCGGCGGCGGCAGCATTCGCGGCAACAACTGGTTCCATGCCCAGAAGCCCGACGGCCAAACCTATATCGGCGTTTCGACCTCGAGCCAGACCGGCTTCGTGCTGGGCGGCAAAAAGGTCAAATACGAAATGACGAAATGGAGCTACATCCTCGCGATCCCGCACGGCACGGTGGTCTACGCCCGTCCCGAAACCGGCGTCAAGGGCAAGAACCTTCGCGACGACATCACGGCGCTGCGTAACGCCGCTCTCGTCACGGGCGCCAAGAACCCGACCTCGGCCGAACTGCGCCTGTTCCTCGGCTTGGAAATGCTCGGTGCCAAGAACGTCAAGCCGGTGTTCGGCCTTTCGACCGGACAGCAGCGCAAAGCGATGCTGCGCGGCGAATTGAACATCAACTACGATACCGCCGCGGCCTACTCCAAGAACGTCATTAAATACGCCGAGAAGGGCAAACTCATTCCGATCATGACTCTCGGCTATACCAACACGAACGGCGAGATCGTCCGCGATCCTGGCTATCCCAAACTGCCGACCATAATCGAAGCCTACAAAGCCATGAACGGCGGCAAGTTGCCCACGGGAATGATTTGGAACGCCTACAAGAACTTCTATTCCATGGGCGTCATGACGTCGAAGGGCTTCGCCCTGCCGCCGAACTCGCCGAAAGAGGTCGTCGGCGCCTATATCGAGGCGGCCAAGAAGATCGCCCAGGATGCAAAATTCAAGAAAGTCGCGGTCAAGCAACTCGGGGCCTATCCGATCCTTTACGACCAGGACGCCCGAAAGGCCTTCTCCGACGCGGTCGACGTTTCGCCCGAGGTGAGGGAATACATGAAGACATTCATCAAGAAAAAGTTCAAAGCGAATATCTAATTCCGCGAATATTGGAATATTCAGGCCGGCCCTTCCCGGGGCCGGCCTTTTTTTGCCTCTGTTTCGTCAAAATCTGGCCGTTCCGAGCCGTTCTGCGCAAATATTCCGTTGCTTTTCGCGCAAACCGCAACGACACTACCCACACAAAAGCAAGCAATAGGGAAGCTAACGAACTTTCACGACAAACTTTCACGTAAGACACGTCGTTAATTATCTGCCATTAGGGAGACAAAGTTATGGCGAAACGTACTTGGAAGACCTTTGGCGTACTGACGGCCGCGGCGTTTACCGCGGGTGCGCTCCTTGGCCCGACGGTGGCCATGGCCGCCGATTTCTCGGGCAAAACGATTACCGCCCTGGTGCCGTTCAAGGAAGGCGGCGGCGCGGACGTCGTCACCCGTTTTTTCGCGCCTTATTTCGGCAAACATCTGCCGGGCCAACCGAAGATTATCGTGCGCAATATGCCCGGCGGCGCCACCACGCGCGGCAACAACTGGTTCCACAATGACGCGAAGGCCGACGGCTCGACCTACATCAGCGTTTCCACATCGAGCCAAACCACGTTCATTCTGGGCGGCAAAAAAGTCAAATTCGACATGACGAAGTGGAAATACGTCCTCGCGATTCCGCAGGGCACGGTGGTCTACGCCCGCCCCGAAACCGGCGTCAAAGGCAAAAACCTTCGTGACGACATCACGGCCCTACGCAGCGCCAAGCTCGTCACCGGCGCCAAGAACCCGACCGCGGCCGAGTTGCGCCTGTTCCTCGGCCTCGAAATGCTCGGCGTCAAGAGCGTGAAGCCGGTGTTCGGCCTGTCGACCGGCCAACAGCGCAAAGGCATGCTGCGCGGCGAGTTGAACATCAACTACGACTCCGCCACGGCGTACCTCAAAAAAGCCAAGAAGTACTCCGACAAGGGAACTTTCGTGCCGGTGTTCACGCTCGGCTACACCGCCGAAGACGGCAGCATCGTCCGCGATCCGGCCTATCCCGAACTGCCGACCATCGTCGAGGCCTACAAGGCGACCCACGGCGGCAAGCTGCCGACGGGCATATTCTGGCAGGCCTACAAAAACTTCTACTCCATGGGCGTGATGACCTCGAAGGGCTTTGCGTTGCCGTCGGCCACGCCGAAAGACGTCCACGACGCCTACATCAAGGCGGCCAAGGATATCTCGAACGATCCGGCATTCAAGAAAGCCTCCGGCAAACGGCTCGGCAATTATCCGATCCAGCTCGGCAGTGCCGCTAAGAAATCCTTCTCCGATGCGGTCGACGTGACGCCCGAGGTGAAGGCCTTCATGAAAGACTTCATCAAGAAGCGTTTTGACGTGAACATCTAATCGTCGACGAATATTCCTATCGTCGGGCCGGCCCTTCCGGGGGCCGGCCCTTTTTATGGCCCGCACCGAACCAAGCTCTTGATATCAGGCCCCATTTATGGCGAATTTTCGGGCATTAACTACTGGTCCTCGGGGCAATCTATGTTAGGTTACCCCCGTGATTTGAGTGTTCAGCGGTCCCCGTCCAGAGCTCATATTCATCCAGAAGATCGGGTCCGCACTTACCTCGAAAATCTGGCCGTTTTTCAACTCGTAAGGGAGGTTTGTCTCGATGAGTACAAACGCAAAATTCCTGGGCGCGATCTCGGCCGTGGCTATTCTGGCCGGCGCGGCGCTCACCGCAACCCCGGCCTCGGCCGTCGACTTTTCCGGCAAAACCATCACCGCGATCGTGCCCTTCGCCGAAGGCGGCGGGTCCGACCGCATGGCCCGTCTGTGGTCGCCCTATTACTCGAAATATCTGCCGGGAAAACCCACCATCATCATCCGCAATATGCCGGGCGGCGGCGCCATCCGGGGTTCCAATTGGTTCCACGCCAACGCCAAGCCCGACGGCACGATGTTCTCGCTGGTCTCGACATCGAGTCAAACGAGTCAGGTGCTGGGCGGCAAGAAGGTCAAGTACAACCTGCTCGAGTGGAAGATGGTCGTGCTCGAACCCGTCGGCACGATTTTCTACACCCACCCGAAGCTCGGCCTGAAGGGCAAGAGCATCGGCGAAGCCGTCAAGGCCATGCGCGGCCAGGAGCTCGTGTTCGGCGCCAAGAATCCGACGGCGGCCGAACTGCGCGGCTTCCTCGCCTATGAGCTGCTCGGCATCAAGAACGTGAAGGCCGTGTTCGGCCTGTCGACCGGCAAGCAGCGCAAGGCGCTCCTGCGCGGCGAAACCAACATCAACTACGATTCCGCCGGCGCCTATTATTCGAAGGTCGAGCGGAAATACGTCAAATCGGGCAAGGTCGCTCCGCTGATGACCCTCGGCCTGTGGAAGAACGGCAAGTTCGAGCGCGATCCGGGCTATCCCAACCTGCCGACCGTGGTCGACGCCTATAAGGCAGCCAACGGCGGCAAGGAACCCTCGGGCATCGCATTCGAGGCCTTCAAGAACTTCTTCCACATGGGCGTGACCGCCTCCAAGGCGATCGCCCTGCCGCCGAAAACGCCGCAAGCGGTTGTGGATGCCTGGGTCGAGGCGACCAAGAAGGTCATGAAAGACCCCGACTTCCAGAAGAAGGCGGATAAGATCCTGACCTCCTACGACAAGGTCTTCGGCAAGGACGCGTCCGACGTGATCCGCGCCGCCATCGACATGAAGCCGGAAGTCCGGGCTTTCATGGAGAAATTCCTCAAGGAGAAATTCGACGTGAACATTTAAGCATTCACGGAGAATTGAAGACGCGGGCCGGCCCCACACCCGGGGCCGGCCTTTGTTTTGGGATATACACCCCGCAAAATGTGCTATAATCCGCACGTGATTTGAGCGTTCAGCGGCCCCCGTCCAGAGCTCACAATCATCCAAAAGATCGGGTCGCTTCAGATTCAACCTCGAAAATTTGGCCTTTCACATTTGTATGGGAGGTTTGTCTCGATGAGAGCAAACACGAAGTTCCTGTGCGCCCTTTCGGCCATCGCAATGATGACCGGCACCGCGCTCAGTTCCTCGCCGGCTCATGCCGTCGA
>JAVJPD010000536.1:0-1618 GCA_040216475.1 Rhodospirillales bacterium | reverse complement strand
AGCTCTTCCTCGCCGGCATGGGGGCCGATGGTGATGCCGTAGCCGCCGGATTCGCCGACCGGTTTGACGACGAGCTTGGAAAGATTGTCGAGCGTGTAGTTCAGGCCGTTTTCCTCGCGGCAGATGTGCGTCTCGACGTTGTTCAGAATGGGTTCCTGATCGAGGTAATACTTGATGATGCGCGGCATGTAGGCATAAACCGCCTTGTCGTCGGCGACGCCGGTGCCGACGGCGTTCGCGAGCGTCACGGTGCCCTTGCGGTAGGCGCGCATCAGGCCGGGAACGCCGAGCAGACTGTCGGGGCGAAACGCTTCGGGATCGAGGAAGGCGTCGTCGATCCGCCGGTAAATGACGTGGACCTGCTGCGATCCGGCAGTGGTTTTCATGTAAACCCGTTCGTCCTCGCCGACGAAGATGTCGTTGCCGGAGACCAGCGGCACGCCCATTTCGCGGGCGAGAAAGATATGCTCGAAATAGGCCGAATTGAAAACGCCCGGCGTCAGGAGGACCACTTGCGCGTCGCCGTTGGCGTGCGGGGCAACCTGCGTGAGCGCGCCGTGCAGCTTGGGGCCGTAATCGGAGATGGAACGGATGCCGATGCCCGACATCAGATCGGGAAAGGCGCGCTGCATCAGGTAGCGGTTCTCGACCACGTAGGAAACGCCCGAGGGCGTGCGGGCGTTGTCCTCGAGAACGAGCAGGTTTCCGTCGTGATCGCGGACGATATCGATGCCGCAGATATGCACGTACGTGCCTTGCGGCACCTTGAAGCCCTGCATCGCCGGCTGGTAATTCTTGTTTTCGAGCACCAGCTCGGCGGGGACCGTGCCGTCGTTCAGGATATGCTGTTTGTGGTAAATATCGTGCAGGAAGGCATTGAGCGCGGCGACTCGCTGCTTCACGCCGGTTTCGAGAATCTGCCAATCCTGCGGCGACAGGACGCGGGGGATCACGTCGAACGGGAAAACCCGGTCGATGGCGTCTTTCTCGGAATAGACCGTGAACGTGATGCCGAGATTGTAGAGTTCGCTTTCGGCGGCCTTGGAACGGCGCCGGAGTCCGGTCAGCCTGATTTTGGCGAGGCGCTCGCGGATTTTTTGCGTGTGTTCCGACGGCGTATCGAGTCTGCCGAACAGTTCGCAGAAAAAACCGTTCGGATCGTAACGCGCGAGGAGACCTTCAGAGGGCACAGGGGTCATCCTAAAATATCTATGTGTTCATCCTCGACAGTTAAATGTTTCTTATTATTGAGACTTTCCCGTTAATCGGGATTCCCATTTTGTGTTTTTACCCTCATTAAAACCATTATGTCCGAGCCCGCTCGAGAATACAAGGGGGCCTAAGTTCGGGAAACATTCGGAAACATCATGCTTGCAGCAGCGTTCGCAATTTGCGTGCCGAAGACAGCTTTTCCAGGGTCCAAACCGTATCGATCAGTTTGCGGGACTTGGCTTTACCCAGGATGCCGCCGATGAGATCGAGGGCCTTGGATTCCACGTCCTCGCTGCTCATCGGGTTATAGGGCGTGCCGCGGACGGCCCGGGTGCGGTGCTTCAGCAGGCGCCCGTCCTTCAGTTTCAACTCGACGATGCCTTGGCGCGGCGGCTTCGCTTTCAGC
>JAVJPD010000535.1:0-7628 GCA_040216475.1 Rhodospirillales bacterium | reverse complement strand
TCCGCATCTTCAACCCGGTGTTGCAGGGCGAAAAATTCGACCCCGACGGCGCCTACGTCAAACGCTGGATTCCGGAACTCGCCGACATGCCGAAGAAATACGTTCACAAACCCTGGCGGGCGCCGGAAGATGTGCTCGAAGAAGCCGGAGTGACGTTGGGGGAAACCTATCCGAAACCCATCGTCGATCACGCCGTTGCCCGCCGGCGCGCGCTGGAGGCGTTCGAAGCCGTCAAAACAGGAAGGGCATCATGAGTGACTTTCGCTCCCCGCGCGGCCCGCACGGGCCGGTCTGGTTCGCCCTCGGCGGCTTCATCGCCGTGTGCTTCACGGTCGCGGCGCTCGGCGGCGCCATCACCGCGACGTCCGTCGGCACCTGGTATCAGACCCTCGAAAAGCCCGCGTTCACGCCGCCCGATTGGGTGTTCGCGCCGGTCTGGAACGCGCTTTACATGATGATGGCGCTTGCCGGGTTTCTGGTCTGGCGGGTTTCCGAAGGAGAGGCGCGCCGCGCCGCCCTGCTGCTGTTCGCCGTGCAGCTCGGGCTCAATCTCACCTGGTCGTACATCTTCTTCGGCGTGAACGCGATCGGCGCGGCGTTTATCGAGAGCATCGTCCTGTGGCTCGCCGTCGCCGCGACCGCGTTTCTTTTCTGGCGCATCGATGTCCGTGCCGGGCTGCTGTTCCTGCCGTACGTGCTGTGGAGCGGTTTCGCCGCCGTGCTGACCGGCGCGATCTGGCACCTGAATTAACGGCTTAATCGCCGTTTCTGCCCCGGTGCGATACCAAGCCGGTAATGATGCCGCGCAGTGTCCGCACTTCCTGTTCCGTCAATGCCGCACGCTGGAAGATGTTGCGGATGTTGCGCACCATGATCGGGCGCTTTTCCTTCACGCGCAGGAAGCCGCAGGCGTCCAGTTCGCGCTCCAGATGCTCGAAGAGGTAAACCAATTCCTGCTTGTCGGCCGGGCGGGTGTCGCGCGGCACCGTCAATTCGTGGGCCGGGACGTCATGCGTGCCCTGGAACCACTCGTAGGCGATGACGAACACGGCTTGCGCGATGTTCAGGGAACTGAACGCCGGGTTCAACGGCACCTGAACGATCGCATCGGCCAGCGCGATATCGTCGTTATGCAGCCCCTTCGCCTCTTTCCCGAACAGGACGCCGAAGCGACTGCCGCCATGATGACGCTTGAGCATATCGGCCGCCGCGGCACGGGGCGTGAACACGTCCTTGGTCATGTCGCGCGAGCGCGCGGTACTGGCGTAGACCGCCTGCAGATCCGCAATCGCTTCGGCCGTGGTCTCGAACAGCCGCGCGCCGTCGATCACCGAGAGCGCACCCGAGGACGCGGCTTCCGCGTGCCGGTTCGGCCACGGATCGCGCGGGCGCACCAATCGAAGATCGTTTAGGCCGCAATTGAGCATGGCGCGCGCGACCATGCCGATGTTCTCGCCGAGCTGCGGCTCGACCAAAACGATCACCGGGCCGCCGTCCCGAAGCGCCGTCTCCGTGCTTGATTTCGTCGAATCGGTCCCGGCCATCAGGGGATCAGCATTTATGCCGTTCTTCGACGCCGGCCTTGAACAGTTTATAGACGATGGCATCGTTCAGGGCATTGTAGGAGGCGTCGATCACGTTCGGCGAAACGCCGACGGTGGACCAATGCTGGCCCCGGCCGTCGCG
The DNA here is from genome assembly GCA_040216475.1 of Rhodospirillales bacterium. Taxonomy (GTDB): domain Bacteria; phylum Pseudomonadota; class Alphaproteobacteria; order Rhodospirillales; family CALINB01; genus CALINB01. Next base: position 5,942 of record JAVJPD010000535.1, on the reverse strand, counting down.
GGATTCGATCATCACCCGCGTGACCGCCCGGGTGCCTTCGCCCGGGGTCAGGATGCGCACCTTGTAATCCATCAGGCGCATGTCCTCGAGTTCCGGGTAGATCGGCGTCAGCACTTGGCGCAGCGCGGCGTCGAGGGCGTTGACGGGGCCGTTGCCCTCGGCGACCGCCATGGTCTGGTGATGATCGGTCTCGAGCTTCACGGTCGCTTCCGAGAGCGTGATCAGTTCCTTGCGCGCGTTCCAGCGCCGCTCGTCGATCACGCGAAAACTTGCCAGTTCGAAATACTCCGGCACCTCGCCCAGCGCGCGGCGCGCCAGCAATTCGAAACTCGCCTCGGCGCCGTCGTAGGCATAACCCATGAATTCCCGGTCCTTGACCGTCTCGACCAGGGACGAAATTTTCGGGTTCTTCGGGTCGACCTCCAGCCCGATCTCGCGGAAGCGCGCGAGGATGTTCGAACGCCCGGCCTGATCGGAGACCACGATGTGGCGGTCGTTGCCGACCAATTCCGGATTGATGTGCTCGTAGCACTGCGGGTCTTTCTCGATAGCGGAAACGTGTACGCCGCCCTTGTGGGCGAACGCACGCGAGCCGACATAGGGCGCACCCTCATTCGAGGGCCGGCTCAACCGCTCGTCGATCAGGCGCGAAACGTGGGTGAGGTGCGTGAGTTGCTCGGCGGAGATGCCCGTTTCGTACCCCATCTTCAAGACGAGCGAGGGAATGATCGAGATCAAATTGGCGTTGCCGCAACGCTCGCCGAGGCCGTTGAGCGTGCCCTGCACCTGACGCGCGCCGGCGCGCACGGCAGCCAGACTGCATGCCACGCCGTTGCCGGTATCGTCGTGGCAGTGAATGCCGAGACGGTCGCCCGGGATCGTCTTCGCGATTTCCGTGACGATGGCCTCGACCTCGTGCGGCAGGGTGCCGCCGTTGGTATCGCACAACACGATCCAGCGCACACCCGTTTCGTAAGCCGCTTTCAAACAATCGAGCGCGAATGCCGGGTTGGCCTTATAACCGTCGAAGAAATGCTCGGCGTCGAACATGACCTCTTGTTTCTTTTTGCACGCTAAGGCGACACTGTCGCGGATCATGTCGATGTTTTCTTCATTCGTTATATTCAGCGCGACATCGACGTGAAAATCCCAGGTCTTGCCGAACATGCAGACCGTTCCGACCCGTGCATCGAGAATGGCATTAAGGCCGGGATCGTTGTCGGCGCTGCGCCCGGCACGACGCGTCATGCCGAAGGCGGTCAGGCGGGCGTGCTTGAGCGTGGGCGGATCGGCGAAGAAGGCATCGTCGGTCGGATTGGCGCCCGGCCAGCCGCCCTCCACGTAGTCGATCCCGAGCGCATCGAGTTCCTCGGCGATGACGATCTTGTCGGCCGAACTGAAGTCGACGCCCCGGGTCTGCGCTCCGTCGCGCAGCGTGGTGTCGTAAAGATAGACCCGCTTGTCGCTCATCCTGGCCGGCTTTCGTTCGGTTGACTGTCGCTACTCTATAGGCGGGCGCGAGCACCCATAACGGCGTGCCCATGACATATACCCTTGAAAGGGCCGGAGAATGCCCCAAAACCGCCCCCCGGCTCAAGGCTTTAGCGCCGATCATGCTCCGACCCGGCGCCCGAATCCTAGGGGTTTTCCGCAGCTTGTCCGGCCCAAGGGGCCTGACCATAATTCCGCAATCATGCCGAACCCCGCCGTTTCCAAGGCCTCCGAGCCGTTCGACCGGGACGCCTACCAAGCCTTCAGCAAACGGGCCGTGGGCACCACAATCAACAGCCAGACCCTGCTGGCGACCGATTATCTCAATCATTTCAACGAAGTCGTCATGATCCTGGATATGGTGCCCGACATGCCGGAGATGCTGGAGATGGCCCGGGAATGGCAGCCGAAATCCTACAAGCAGCATTTCGAGGATAGCGGTTTTCAGGAAAAGGCGCTCGCGATCGAGGCTTACGATCACGTGCCGCCCCACTTCAAGAAACCCTTCGAGGAGACGATTTCGACCATCGACAGGCTGGTGCCCCGGGTCGTCGAGGAACTCGAGAAGCTCCATGCCGGGAAGGACACGGACCGCCTGCGCCATATCGTCCGGGAGTCGAGCCGGACCTTCCATGCCCTGATCGAGCGGGCCGGCGGCATCATCAACGGCGGCACCCGCTCGGTGAACCAGGCCGGGATCGACACCCTGATCGAACGGCCGTTCAACCGCTGACGGTCCGGCCGGCCCACCAGCCTTCCGATGACCCGCCATTCACGCGGGTTTGGCGCAGATGCCTTAGGGAAATTCCTAGGCGTTTCTGCCGGACTCCCCAATATCCGGCACGGCTTCGAATCCTTACATTCTCCTGACAACGACGGTCCCCGCGAATTCGGCCATGTCGTTTGAAAAGGATCGAGGGCCATGCCTATCAAAACAACACCCCAACGCCGGCAGCCCGGCGAAACCGCCGGCAAGAGCGTCAAGAAGCGCAAGAAGGGCAAGTCCGGCCTCAAGGCCCGCTACGTCGTTCTCGGCACGATCATGCTGCCGCTGCTCATCTTCGCCGGTGCCCTGATCGGCGAAATATTCCGCGGGGGCAATACCGCCGCGCATGCTCCCGTCAAAACCGTTCAGCCCGCCCAAACAAGTCACGCCGCGCAACCCGGACAGATCCTTCACATAAAGAATTATTTCGTCCAGATCGGCCGCAGTCATTACCTGCGCATCGAACCCTACCTGGAGCTCGGCAAGAAGGCGTCCGTTGAACAGGTGTGCTATTATATGCCCCGGATTCAAGCCGCCGCCTTCGGCGCCATGAACCGGTATTTTCAGTCCCAAAGCGGCAAACCGTTCGATACGTCGAAAATGGTTCAAGCCATTCAGCGCAACCTCGCCGACAGCCGGCTGCAGGGTCAGGTCGCGCGCGTTCATGTCGCCGTCGCCCGGCACGATCTCTCCATCGATCCGAAGAAACAACACGCCTTTAAGGCCGCGAAAAACGCCGTCGCCTGCAAGGAAAAGCGGGTGGCCAACAAGCGATCGACCGCAGCGAATGCCGTGAATGTCGGCAGTTGATAAAAAATAATTTCGTTTGCACGGCTTCCGCGACTCGTTATGAATCGGTGTTTCGTTGCCACGGATACCGTTTATGCCTGAGTCCGATCTCCCCGATATTCCCAATCGCCTGACAACCGATTTCGCCGAATCCTTCGATGTGATTGTCGCCGGTTACGGGTTGGCCGGCGCCGCCGGCGCCATCGCCGCCGCCGATCACGGCGCCAGGGTTCTGCTGATCGAAAAAGCGCCGATTCCCGGCGGCATCTCGATCTGCGCCGGCGGCGGCATCCGCATCACCAGGAAACCCGCCGAGGCGTTGAAATACCTCAAGGCGACCAACAACGACACGACGCCCGACGACGTGCTGGAGACCTTCGCGCACGGCATGACCGAGATCGAAACGTTCATGCGCGGCCTGGCCGAGGTCAACGGCGCCAAAATCGAGCTTCTCGACCGCCCGGCCAATTACGACCTGCCCGGCTACGACAGCCTGAGTTATCTCGAGGTCGCCGAAGTGCCGGGCTTCGATATCGCCGAGACCTATCCGCACATGCGCGGTCTGCGCTTGGGGCCGAATCTGTTCAAGCTGATGAACGACAGCATCGACGCCCGCGATATCGAGGTGCGGTTCTCGACGCCGGCGGTCCGCCTGATCACGAACGAGACAGGAGAAGTCCGCGGTCTCTGGGTGCGCGATCCCGACGGTAATCTCAAGGCCATCGCCGCCCGGCGCGGCGTGATCCTGGCCTGCGGCGGCTTCGAGGCCGATCCCGAACTGCAATCGCAACATTGGCAAATCCGGCCCGTGCGCCCCGTCGCCACGACCTCGAACACCGGCGACGGCCTGCGCATGGCTCAGGACGTCGGCGCCGCGCTTTGGCATATGTGGCACATGCACGGCTCCTACGGATTCAAGCATCCCGATCCGGACTGCCCTCTCGGCATCCGGGTCAAGCATCTGCCGGGCTGGATTCCGAACGTGCAGGCAAGCGCCGTGCCGATGGCCTGGATTCTGCTCGACAAATCCGGCAAGCGCTTCATGAACGAATACCCGCCGTATCTGCAGGACACCGGTTCCCGTCCCCTCGAAGCCTTCAACGCCGCCAGCAAATCGTTTCCGCGCATCCCGGCCTTCATGATCGCCGACGAAAAAACGCGCAAGATGTATCCGCTCGGCAGCCCGGTATCGAACGACGCCGGCGTGGCCCCGATGACCTGGAGCGCGGACAACGGCGAGGAGATCGAGCGAGGCATCCTGAAGCAGGTGAACGGCTTCGAGGAGCTTGCCGCCCTGATCGGCTGCGACGCGACCGCGGTGCAGGAAACCCTCGATGCCTGGAACGCCGCGTGCGCGCTCAAGACCGATCCCGATTTCGGCCGTCCCGCCGAATCCATGGTGCCGATCAAGACCCCGCCCTTCGTCGTCGGCGAAATTTGGCCGGTGGTCTCCAATACCCAGGGCGGGCCGCGCCACGACGCGCGACAACGAATCTTGAACGCCTACCATGAGCCGATCCCGCGGCTTTACGAGGCCGGCGAGATCGGCAGCATCTTCGGATTTCTCTATTTCAGCGGCGCCAACCTGGCGGAATGCATCGTCGGCGGGCGCATCGCCGCGCGGGAGGCGACGGCGCTGGCGCCGTGGGCGTAAGACGGCGCTGGCGCCGTGGGCGTAAGACGGCGTTGACGCCGTGGGCGTAAGACGGCGTTGACGCCGTGGGCGTAAGACGGCGCTGGCGCCGTGGGCGTAAAATACGCCACAATAGGCCCATGACGCCGATCGCCGGTAAACGCGGGGAAGACCTGAACGAGGCCATCGACTTCGATACGCCGAAGGGCGTGAATTTGGCCGCCGTCGCGCGCCGGCTCGATTCCGCGCTGAACAGGAAAGTCGCCCGCCTGATCGAACGCCAGCCGGACCGCTCGCTCGCGGTCATCCGCCGCTGGCTCAATCAATAACGCTCAGAAGTTATAAACCAGCGCCGCTTTCGTCAGGGTGTCCGTCTTCTTGGCGTCCGCGCCCGGTTCGGAATTGTGCCGCACCTCGTAAGACAGGCGGCCCGCCAGCCGCTCGATGATTTTCATCGTGAGCGCGGTCGTGTTTTCCGTGATCGTCCGCTCGGTGCCCCAGGTGATGGCGGTATCGTTGTTGAGCGTCGCGCTCTCGGACAGCCGCCACTCGAAATTCGCGTTGCCGCGCGCGACCGGTTCCACGTCCGTTTCGCCGGTATCCCGGCGCTTGCTGATCCGAAAGCCGGGCCCCGCCGAGACCTTGAAGTCGACCGCCTTGGTCTTGATCAGCTTGTAACCGACGCCGGCGGCCTGGGTGAAGTCGTACTCCAGGCCGGAAAACTTGTCGTCGACGTATTCCAGCAGGCCGAAAGCGAAAAACCGTTCCGTAAAGCCGTATTCGGTATCGCCCTTGGCTTCCAGCCGCTGGGTATTGATCCCGCCCGAATCGCTCGCGAAATCGTATTTGAACCGCAGCGTCGAGAGCCACGGCGCGCTTTTATGAACGACCTTCGCCGCCGCGTTGACCTGCTCGGTTTCCGTGTTGCCCGTCGCGCGGCTGCCGCCCAAGGAAACCTCGCCGCTCCATTTACCCGGCTTTTTCGTCGCATCCGTTTTCTTGCCGGTCGCCGCGACAGGCGCCCGGTTTTGCCGTGCCGGTTTGCCGGCGGGGGACGGCGCGGTACCCGCCGCCGCAACGATCCGGTTCTCGAACACCGGAAACGCCTCGGCGGCGGCCGTGGCGATCTCGTCGCGGAATTGCGGCGCGCGGCCGACCGCATCGCCGACGATTCCTCGAACGTTCGCGGGGTTTTCCGCGATCGCCATCACGACGGCGAGCTTGAGGCGCGTCAGGTCCCCGGCCGCCGCGGCCGCGGCCCCC
>JAVJPD010000534.1:0-5285 GCA_040216475.1 Rhodospirillales bacterium | reverse complement strand
GGCGGGGCGGCGGTTCGCGATCACGTCGGCGAGCACGCGCGCGCTGGCGCACGAGAGCGTCCAGCCCAGGGTGCCGTGGCCGGTGTTGAGGAACAGGTTGTCGATGCGGGTCGGGCCGATGGCGGGCGCGCCGTCGGGCGTCATGGGGCGTAGCCCGGTCCAGGGATCGAAGCGCGTGTAATCGGCCGCCTCCGGAAACCATTCCTTGGCGACGTTGATCAGCGCCTGCAGGCGGCGTTCGGGAATGGACAGGTCGTGGCCGGCGAGTTCGGCGAAACCGGCGAGGCGCAGCCGGCCGCCGAGCCGGGTCATGGCGACTTTGTGTTTTTCGTCGGTCAGCGTGCCGCGCGGCGCGGCCGCTTCGTCGATCACGCTCAAGGTCGCCGAATAGCCCTTCACGGGATAAACGGGCAGCGCGATACCAAGCGGCTTAAGAAACGCGGGCGAATAACTGCCGAGGGATACCACGTAGGCATCGGCCTTAAGAAAGCCGTCGTCGACTTCGATGTATTCGATGCGTCCGTTTTTCGCTTTGATGGCGGTGATCTCGGTGCCGAAGCGGAACGACGCGCGGGCGTTTTGTTTGACGCGTTCGGCGAGGGCGTGGGCGAACAGGCGGCAATCGCCGGTTTCGTCATGGGCGATATGGAGCGCGCCGGCGATCTTGTCGTGGGTCGCGGCGAGCGCCGGTTCGATCGCCAAACACCGTTCCCGGTCGAGCACTTGGCAGTCGATGCCGAAACGTTCCAGCACTTTTTGGTCCGTGCGCGCTTTTTCGAGCGCCGCCTCGTCGCGGTATAAATCGAGGATTCCGCGTTTCTGATGATCGAACGCGATTGGGACGTCGCGCAGGATGTCGTGCAGGCATCGCTGGCTGTATTGCGCGAGCTTGAGCAGGCGTTTCTTGTTGCGCTGGTAATTTTTAGCCGTGCAGTTGCGCACGAACTTGATCAGCCACGACCACATCGCCGGATCGAAACGGGCAGACAGGATGAGCGGCGCGTCGCGCTCCAGCGTCCACGACAACGCCCGCATCGGAATGCCGGGCGCGGCCCACGGGCTCGCGAAGCCGAACGACAGTTGGCCCGCATTGGCGAAGCTGGTTTCGAGCGCGGGAGCGTCGCGCCGGTCGACGACGATGACCTCGTGGCCGTCTTCGATCAGGGCATGGGCGCCGGTGATGCCGGTGATGCCGCCGCCGAGAACGACGATCCTCATGGCGCGCACTGCGGAACGTTGACGGGTTTACGCATGATCTTCACGGGGCGGAGTGTTATCATGATTCACGACATTCATGCCAACAATCAAACGCCGGGGAGCCGCTGCGTGTTACGGAATATCGTGATCCTGACCGGGGCCGGGATTTCCAAGGAATCCGGCCTCAAGACTTTCCGCGACGCGGACGGCCTGTGGGCGCAGCACCGCATCGAGGACGTCGCGACGCCGGCCGCCTTTCGCCGCGATCCCGTCAAGGTCCATGCTTTCTATAACATGCGCCGGGACAAGCTTGCGAACGGCGGGCTCGAGCCGAACGCGGCGCACCGGGCCTTGGCCCGGCTGGAAAAGGAATGGCCGGGCGAGGTGCTGCTGGTCACCCAAAACGTCGACAACCTGCACGAGAAGGCGGGCAGCCGGAACCTTCTGCACATGCACGGCGAGCTCGCCAAGGTGAGGTGCGGCGGCTGCGGCCATATCGTGGCGTGGCAGGGGGATCTCTCCGTCGAGGATGTCTGCGACAGATGCTCGGCGCCCGCGTTGTTGCGCCCGGCGGTGGTGTGGTTCGGCGAAATGCCGCTCGAGATGGACCGCATCGCCCGCGCCTTGTCGGATTGCGATCTGTTCCTGTCCATCGGCACCTCGGGCAACGTCTATCCGGCGGCCGGGTTCGTGGATGAAGCCCGGCGCAACGGCAAGGCGCACACGGTCGAATTGAACCTGGAGCCGTCCGAAGGCGCGTCGGTCTTTCACGCCGCGCGCTACGGCCCGGCGAGCGAGGTGGTGCCGGCTTACGTCGAGGAAATTCTACAAGAAGTCATGAGCGATGGCCGGGCTCGATAAACTGCTTAAGGAAGTGCGCGCCTGCCGGTTGTGCGAGGCGCATTTGCCGCTCGGGCCGCGTCCGATCATCCGCGCGAGCCAAACCGCGCGCATCCTCATCATCGGCCAGGCGCCGGGCACCAAGGTGCACAACACCGGGCTGTCGTGGAACGATGCGTCCGGTGACAGGCTGCGCGACTGGCTGAACGTGGACCGGGATACCTTTTACGACGAAAGGCGCATCGCCATCATGCCGATGGGTTTTTGCTATCCGGGCCGTCAGAACCGCGGCGGCGACAAACCGCCGCGCCCCGAATGCGCGCCCGCCTGGCACGGCCAAGTGCGGAAGAAGCTGCCGAACGTCGAATTGACCCTGCTGGTCGGCAGTTACGCCCAGAAATATTATCTCGGCAAGAACCGCCGGGAAAACATGACCGCCACGATACGCGCCTGGCGCGATTATCTGCCCGGCTATATCGTCACCCCGCACCCGAGCTGGCGCACCACGATCTGGCTCAAGGACAACCCGTGGTTCGACAAAGAGGTCGTGCCGGAATTGCGCGAATACGTGCGGCGACTTATTCGATGAGTCCGAACTGAAGTAAGGATGCCCCTTTGGCGAAGGAAACCGAACCATCGCTTGTCCCGCCGATACTCGATCATAAACAACATGACGAGCCGTCGGTGTTTCGGCCCGAGAATCTGCTCCGCGAGGCGCGGCGCCAAAAGGGGCTGCCGCGGCAAAACGTGCCTCCCATTTGCGTGCTCGATCCCGACGGCGACATCGTTCGCCATTTGTGCAAAACGGGTGGGGCGAAACCCGTTCCTCACTGGGCGTGTTATCATTCGACGTTGTTCAGTTTTGAGCGGGAGGGAATCACGTTCGGAATCGTCGGATGCGGCGTTGGCGCATCCTACGCGGTCTTGATTGCCGAACAGCTGTTCGTTTCGGGATGCCGATTCCTCGTCAGCATGACGTCATCGGGCCAAATTCAGGGGAAAGGGCCGACGCCCTATTTCGTCCTGATCGACAAGGCGCTTCGGGACGAGGGCACGAGCTACCATTATCTGCCGCCCTCGGATTACAGCGAAGCCGACGCCGAATTGATTGAAACCATTGACGAGTCCGTTTCCCGTCTCGACCTCGCGGTTCATCGGGGCAGCACCTGGACGACTGATGCCCCGTTCCGGGAAACCGGCAGCGCCATCGAACGGCACCGGCAGGAGGGTATCCTCGCCGTCGAGATGGAGGCGGCGGCCCTTTACGCGTTTGCCCGCGTGCGGGGGAAACCGGTGGTCTGCTTTGCCCATGTGACCAATCAAATGGCGCGGGACAGCGGCGATTTCGAAAAAGGAGACAACGACGGCACGACCGACGCCCTCAAGGTGATTTTGGCGGCCGCCCGAGGCTGGCGGCGGCGCACGGAAACGGCTTAACAGTCGCAGGGTTGCGTCGGCAGGCCGCGCTTGAGCCAGCCGGGGCCGTCGCGGAGATTGCCGAGCATGCCTTCGCGCACGTTGTGGACGTTCCTGACGCCGGCGCGCCGGAGAATCCGTTCGGCCCGCCGGGACCTTACCCCGGTCGCGCAGATCAGCGCGACGGGGCGCTCGAGATCGCCCGCGAGCGCCGCCGTGACCTTGGCGACGAACCCGGCCGCACCGAGGGGATCGTGAATCGTGATCGTCTTTGCCCCCTTGGCGATACCGGCCTGGCGCCATTCGGCGGGCGAGCGCACGTCGATGAGGGTTATTTGGTTGGATTGAACGCGCCTCAAGGTTTCCTCGACGGATAGAATGTCACCGCCGGTCGCGGCGAAAGCAGCACCGAGCGCCCCCGCTCCCGCCAGCAGGATCAGCCCCGCCGTCAGGCGGCGACGCGAGAAACCGAACGCCGCCGCCCGATGATCGTCGTGATGTGCCGCCGTCATGTTTCTATCCTTCCTGCCCCGTGTCGACGCACCGGTCCGCATCATTCTCAAGCTGGGACGCGGGGATGAAATGTCAAGCGAGATTCCGCTCCCCCGCGCAATGGATATTTGTCGACGCAACGCGCCGTGATCTGCCGGACGCTTATGGGCCGACACGCCGCGTCGCCGCACGGCCGCCCATCGGGGCAACTCGGATAACTCGGGTAAAAAGGGCTCGGTTCCGTGGTTCACCCAAGCCTCACGGCACCATCACACCCAATTGATCGGATGTTTAGGGAAGACCAACGCCGGGAACGGTATCCTCTGGGTATAAAAGTTCTTGCTGCCGAGAAAAAGGAGGCTTTACTCCATGAATGTCGGATCCATTTTACAATCAAAGGGCACAAGGGTCGTTACCGTCAAACGACGCACGACGATCGAGGCCATCGTTCACCTGTTCCACGAAAAAGGCATAGGCGCCGTGGTGGTTACCGACGACGACACCAACGTTCTCGGTATCGTTTCGGAACGCGATATCGTCGTGGGGCTGTCGGCGTACGGTGCCAACTTACTGAACATGCGGGCCCTCCAAGTGATGCATCAGGGGCACGTGGCGTGTACGCCGACCGACAGCGTGAAAACGATCATGTCGTGGATGACCACCCGCCGGGTGCGCCATCTTGCGGTCGTCGTAAACGGAGCCCTTTGCGGTATTATCAGCATTGGCGATGTGGTCAAGAAGCAACTGACCGACCTCAGAATGGAGGTCAATGTGCTGCGCGAGGTCACCACCATCGGTCGTGCCAGAACCTGAGCCTAGAGCCGGTCACGGTTCGTCGGAATCGCTGATTGCCGACCATCCTGGTTTCGCCGCCTCGCCCCGCCGGCACTCCGGCGCAGCGGGAGCGAAGCCCCGGTTTCGCCGGGGCGAATTCGCATGATTGATCGGAACCAGGCCGTGTTTCCGATCGATCATGATCCGATTTAGAACCGGTAAGCCCGTCTATCGACTCCAGCGTCCGTCGATGAAGCGGTTCATGATATTCATCACGCCTGGAGTCCGAACGTCGCAGGAGTGCCCGGTTTATTAATCCCCTTTATCTTTCGGCGCACCGAGTCTCAGCCGAAGCGCGTTCAGCTTGATGAAGCCCTCGGCGTCGCGTTGATCGTAAACCCGGTCGGCCTCGAAGGTGACGGTGGCCTCGTCGTACAGGCTGTTCGGCGATTTCCGCCCGGTCACGATCACGTTGCCCTTAAAGAGCTTGAGCCGCACGGTGCCGGTCACGCGTTCCTGCGACTTGTCGATCGCGGCCTGCAGCATCTCGCGCTCGGGCGAGAACC
>JAVJPD010000533.1:0-8649 GCA_040216475.1 Rhodospirillales bacterium | reverse complement strand
CAAATTCATGACACTGCGCTTGAAGGCTTGCGGGCGCAGCGGCACCACGAGATCCCCCTCGGTATGCAGATCGACCGAACCGTTCTTGCGCCGTGCCTGGGCGACGGCATCTTCCAGAACCGTGCTGATATTGGTCGATTGCGGCACTTCGACGCCCTCCCCGCGGGCAAAGGCCAAGTACCCTTCGAGCATGTGCTCCATTTCCTCGATGTCGCCCTTCAGATCCTCGATGCCGGCCGACTCCTTCAGCATGGCCAATTGCAGCTTCATCCGGGTCAAGGGCGTCCGCAGGTCGTGAGAAACGCCCGCCAGCATCTCGGTCCGCTGGGAGATCTGACGCATGATCCGTTCGCGCATCGCCAGGAACGCCGCGGCCGCTTGACGGACCTCGCGCGCGCCTTCCGGCTTGAATCGGGACACGTCCCGGCCCTTGCCGAAATTATCGGCGGCGATGGCCAGCCGGCGGATCGGCTTGACCTGATTACGCATGAAGATCATCGCCACGGCGAACAGGATCATCGACGTGCCGACCATCCACAGCACGAAGACATACGTCGTCGAGCTGAACAGGCGCTTGCGGGACACGACCGCCTCCAACACGTCTTTCGAAAGTTGAACCTGCACGATGACATAACGATCGAGCTTTTCCGAATCGATGCGAAACGGCTGGCGAATCGCCTCGTTCAAGGCATGAGTCAGCATATCTTCCATCATGCCGCTGCCTTTCGAGGGCGCGTTCGGCAGGATCGCGTCTTTCTTTATCTCGAACGTGATCAGCTTATGGTTTTCCCAAAGGTCAAGATAGCGTTCTTGATCGTCGGGGTTTTTGCTTTGGTGCAGGACCTCGATCAGCGATGCGATATCGCCGGCAACGCTTCGCGCCAAACGCAAACTGACCTTATCCCAGTGGCTCTCGAAAAAGATCACCGCGGAAACGATCTGCAGCAACACAAGCGGCGTCACGATGATCAACAAGGAACGCCCAAGCAGGCTGCGGGGGAGGAGTTGCTTAATCGAAAACATGGCTTATCCCGGTATTGCGCCTCAATCGGGGCGCAAGACATATCCTTTTCCTCGCACCGTTTGCAAATACCGGGGCATCTTCAGGTCTTCCTCGATTTTGCGCCTGAGACGCGTGACCTGAACATCGACGGCACGGCCGCCGCCCTTCGCGCCGGTATGTTCACTAAGTTCTTCCCGGCTCATGATAACACCCGGCCGCCCCGCCAACACCTTCAAGAGCGCCGCCTCGACGTCGGTCAGATGAACGGGCCGGCCGTCGCGCGTCAATTCCGCCCGCGCCAAATCGAAGACGACGTCGCCGAGGCATATTTGCGCCGGCTGCGCCGACGGCACCGGCGCCCGGCGCAGAATGTTGTTGATCCGTAAAAGCAGTTCCCGGGGCTCGAACGGCTTCACCAGATAATCGTCCGCCCCGCGCTCGAGTCCGCTCACCCGGTCGTCCGGCTCTCCCATGGCCGTCAGCATGAGGATCGGGATATCGCTGCGCCGCCGCAGATCGGCGGCGAAATCGAGCCCGTTTTCCCCCGGCATCATGAGATCGAGCACGATGAGATCGAACGCCAGGATGTCGAGCCGCGCCCGGGCATCCGCCGCATCCTTGGCGGTCGTGATCAAAAACCCGTTTTCCTGCAGGAACTTCCCGATCAGGTCGCGAAGCCGCGCATCGTCGTCCACTACGAGGATGTGTGCCGCGTCTTGAGCCATGCCCGATTATACCCCGCCCCCATCCGGTTGTCCTGAACCGGGATCGCCGTGCTTTGGCCGTCGCCCCGCACCCATATCATCTCTCCGGCCGCCTATCCGGCCGCCGCCTCGGCCACCGCCTCGACCACCGCCTCTACCTTCGCCGTTTATTGACTGAATCGGCCTGGACTGCTACCCAAAGCGATATAATATAAGGAAATTCGTTCATCCCCTGAGGAAAATCGGCGGGCCCGGCCCGGCGGACATTCTCACGGCAAAACCAAAGGAAAGACGCCGATGTTAACGGCACCATTCGACGATCGGGACGGTACGATTTGGTACGACGGCACGCTGATGCCCTGGCGGGACGTTAAGCTGCACGTCCTCAGTCATGCCCTGCACTATGCCTCGGCCGTGTTCGAGGGCGAACGCGTTTACGGCGGTAAAATCTATAAGCTGAACGAACACACGGAACGGCTTTTCAAATCGGGGGAAGTATTCGGCTTCAAGATGCCGTTTTCGGTCGCCGACATCAACGCGGCCACCGAGGCCGTCTGCAAGGAGAACAATATCGTCGACGGCTACATCCGCCCGATCGCCTGGCGGGGCAGCGAGATGATGGGCGTTTCCGCGCAGCAAACCAAAATTCATATCGCCATCGCGGCCTGGGCGTGGCCGTCGTATTTCTCGCCGGAAGCCCGCCTGAAAGGCATCCGCCTCAAAACCGGACCCTGGCGCCGGCCGGCCCCCGACACCGCGCCGGTGATGGCGAAAGCCGCCGGACTTTACATGATTTGCACGCTGTCGAAACATACCGTCGAAAACGAAGGGTGGGACGACGCGCTGTTTCTCGATTGGCGGGGGTACGTTTCCGAATCCACGGGCGCCAACATTTTCATGTCCTTCGGCGACGGCAAGCTTCACACGCCGATCCCGGACTGCTTCCTGAACGGCATTACCCGGCAAACAGTCATGGCTCTCGCCAAAAAACGCGGCATCGAGGTGATCGAGCGCCACATCATGCCCGATGAACTCGCCAAGGCGACGGAAGTCTTCGTGACCGGCACGGCCGCCGAGGTGACGCCTGTCGGCCAGATCGATTCGCACAAATACACCCTCGGCGACATTACCAAGAAGCTGATGGCCGATTACGACAAGGAAGTCGGCAAGGCGCCGGCCGATGCCGCCAGCGCGGCCTAAACGCTAGCGATCACGCCAATTCACGTCGGCCGCCGGGCTCTTCGAGGAAGAGATCGGTGAGTTCGCGCGTGATATGATTGAAGGCGTCGTCGACGGAATTGGTCCTGAAGACCGCGTCGAGTTCATCCGGCAAGATCGTGCCGTGGCGGACCATGGCGTCGAGATCCATGACGTCGTCCCAATAATCCGTGCCGTAAAGAATCACCGGCATCTTCTTGTGCAATTTACCGGTGGTGACCAGGGTCATGGCCTCGAACAGCTCGTCGAGCGTTCCGAACCCGCCCGGAAAAATCACCAGGGTCTTGGCCAGATACATGAACCAGAACTTGCGCATGAAGAAATAATTGAACTCGAAAGTCAGTTCCCGGGTGATATGCGGATTTTCGTGCTGTTCGAACGGCAGCTTGATGTTGAGCCCCACGTTCATGCCGGCCGCTTCGGACGCCCCCCGGTTCGCCGCCTCCATGATACCGGGGCCGCCGCCGGTGCAAACGACGAATCGGCGCTCCGTACCTTCGAGACTCTTCGACCAATCGGTCAGCCGGTGCGCCAGTTCGCGCGCGTCTTCGTAATAACGCGACATGTCCAAGGCCCGTTCGGCCGCCGCGACGTCTCCTTTATGGACGCGGGCGGCGTTCAGCATTTTCTCGGCCTGCTCGCGCGAAACGATCCGGGCCGACCCGTAGAACACGATGGTATCGCTGACCTCGTAACGCCTGAACCGGGCGGCCGGCTCCAGATATTCGGACAGGATGCGGATCGGCCGGCCGTCCCGGCTTTCGACAAAACGCGGATTCAGATAGGCCGGAACCGGCTGTGAATATTCGTCGTCCATGAAATCACCGTTTTCGATTTTGCGCCCAACGTTCCGCGGCTTGATCGTCGGAATCGCGCGCCGCGACCCATTGCGGCCCCGACTCCGTCTCCTCACGTTTCCAAAACGGCGCCTGGGTTTTCAGCCAATCGATCAGAAAGTGGCACGACTCGAAGGCGTCCTGGCGATGCGCCGCCGCCGTAATGACCAGGACGATCCGGTCCCCCGGCTCCAACCGGCCGTAACGATGAATAATCAACGAGGCTTCCATCGGCCACCGCGAGCGGGCTTCTTCCTCGATTTGCCCGATGGCTTTCTCGGTCATCGCGGGATAGTGCTCGAGCGTCATCGCGCCGATTTGCTCGTCGCCGGCCATGTCGCGCACCAAGCCGACGAAGGAACAGATTCCCCCGATCCCGTGCCGGCCCCGCACGAGGCCGTCGATTTCCTTGCCGATATCGAAATCTTCCCGCTGGACGCGAATCATCTTCGTCCCTATCCGCCGGTCACCGGGGGGAACAAGGCGATCTCGTCGCCCGCGCCGACCGGATGGTCCAGTTTAACATATTCCTGATTGACCGCGACGCGCACGATCGACAAATCCGCCAAAGCCTTTTCGTACCCGCCGCCGCGGCCTTTCAGCCAATCGAGCAGATCGGAAACGCTTTTGACCGATTCCGGCACGGCCGCCTCTTCCTCGGCGACGCCGATCCGTTCGCGAATCCAGGCAAAATACAAAAGTTTCATCGCATCACTTCACTGAACGGCAGAAAGTCGACCCAAAATCCTTTCTCGAACGCGCCCTGATCCTCCGGCAATTCGATCAAACCGTCGGCGAACGCCATCGAGGACAAAATCCCCGCGCCATCCGTGTGATACTTGAGCGCGCCGAGAACGCCGTCCTCGCCCCGCATCAGCTTGGCGCGCAGCCATTCCCGGCGGCCGAGTTTCTTCTTGTGATCGAATTCCGCGCGCACCTTGAACGTCGGCGGCACGATATCCGCGCATCCCGTCAGCATGAGAATGAGGGGCCGGGCGACCTGCATGAACGTCACCATGACGGCGACCGGGTTGCCGGGCAACCCCACGAATGCCTTCCCGGCGACCCGGCCGAGCGCGATCGGCCGGCCCGGCTTGATCGCGAGGCGCCAAAAATGCAAGGCGCCGAGATCCTGAACGGCGGCGCCGATATGATCCTCCTCGCCCTGGCTGGCCCCGCCCGACGTGATCAGGATATCGTGATCCCGGGCGGCCGCCCGTAAGGCGTCGCGGATGGCATCGCGCGAATCCGGTAGGATGCCGAGGTCGGTCACGCTCAATCCCATCCCTTCCAACAGACACGCGACGGTATAGCGATTGGCGTCGAAAATGCATCCCGGCGGCGCGTCTCCCGAGGGGTCGCGAACCTCATCGCCGGTCGAGAAAACCGCTGCCCTGAGGCGTCTGTACACCGGCAGCTCGGTAGATCCGACCGAGGCCGCCAAGCCGATCTCCTGGGCCCGCAGCCGCCGCCCCTTGCCGATGATGACGCTGTTCGCCGCAATGTCCTCGCCGGCCGAACGCCGGTTGGCGCCCTTTTTGATGCCGGGTTTCAAAATAACGGTATCGCCGTCCCGTTCGCAGTCTTCCTGAAAGAAGATCGTGTCGGGCCCGGCCGGCATCGGCGCCCCGGTGAAAACGCGCAAGGCTTCGCCCCGCCCGGCCGGACGATCGAGCGGATGGCCCGCCGCGATGCGCCCCGTTACCGGCAAGCGGGTTTCAGCCTTGTCGTTCAGGTCCTCGAAATAGACGGCATAGCCGTCGACGGCGGCGTTGTCGTGCGGCGGCACGTTGCGCGACGCAACGACATCCTCGGCGGCGATGCGGCCGAGCGCCGCGCGCAACGGAACGGTCTCCGCTTCCGCAACCGGCGCGATCCGCTTGCGGAGAATGTCCATCGCTTCGCCATAGGGCATCAACTCCGAGCCCATGGCAAAACAATCGTCTTTGAGATCACCCATGACTTCCGGCAGCCTTCAGGCCGCAGTGTTTGATGATGAATTCACCGATACCCGAAACGTCATGCAAATCCAGCACCGGCAACGAAACGTCCCGCACCGGCGCATCGCTGGCAATGGCCACGATATTTTCATCCTGAAGATATAGAAATTCCTGCCCCAGCACGGGCCGGTGAATCTCGATCTTGTCATGCCCCTGGCGCTTGAACCCTTCCACCAGCAGCAAATCGACGGGGGTCATGCGCGCGACAAGCGAGTCGAGATCCGGCTCGGATTCGGCGCCGAGTTCGTGAACCAACGACCATCGCGAGCCTGAGGCCAACATGACCTCGCGGGCGCCGGCCCGGCGGTGTTCGTATGAATCCTTACCCGGCCGGTCGATATCGACATCGTGATGGGTGTGCTTCATCGTCGAAACGCTTAAGCCCCGGCCAATCAACTCCGGCAGCAGTTTAACCATAAGGGTGGTTTTGCCGCTACCGCTCCACCCGACCAATCCGAACGTTTTCATAGCAATACGGCTATCGGCTCAATCCAGAAAAACAAAATAATTTTAGGTAGTTATTGGTGATTGATCGGCGAAAATCAACCAAACTTCGCGGTCTCTTCCGGTTTCTCGGCCGTTTCCGCATCGACCTCGTGAATTTGGCGCAGTCCATGGCGGAGGTAATCATACCCCGTAACCAGAGTCAGGATCGCGGCCCCCCACAAACCCACGACGCCGATTTGCAGCGTCGGGACCGGACCGAAATCGGGGCCCGCGTTGCCGACGATCAGGAATCCCAGGGCAATCAACTGAATGGTCGTTTTCCATTTGGCCAACGTCGACACCGGCACGCCGACGCGCACGGTCGCGAGAACCTCCCGCAAGCCCGAAACCAGGATCTCCCGGCACAGAATCACGGCCGCGGGCAGCAACGTCAGCCCCTGAATCCGGTCGATCCCGACCAGCATCAGCAGAACCGCCGCCACCAGAAGCTTGTCGGCGATGGGGTCGAGGAATTTTCCCAGACTCGACTGTTGTTCCCATGCCCGCGCCAGATAGCCGTCGAAGAAATCGGTGATGCAGGCATAGACGTAAACGGAAAACGCCAGCCAATTGCCGAGCGGCTGAGGCAGCAGCAGCAAAAGCACCACGATGGGAATCGCGGCAATCCGCGAAAACGTCAAAATATTCGGAAGTTTACCCTGCATCTCCGGGCCGTACGGCTTCTTCAATCCATATGTATCCAATAATGAAAGTAAGCACTTTATCGGCCCGAATGAAACCATTCATAGAGTTTCCTCGCCATCGCCTTGCTGATTCCCTCGACGACCTCCAGATCCGCAAGCCCGGCCTGGGCAACCGCCTGAGCCGAGCCGAAGTGATGAAAAAGCGCCTTTTTACGTTTGGCGCCGATGCCGGGAACATCGTCCAGGGTCGAGGCCCCGGTCGCTTTCGAACGCCGCGCCCGATGGGTCCCGATGGCGAAACGATGGGCCTCGTCGCGAAGCCGCTGGATGAAATATTGTACCGGATCGCGTTGCCCGAGGGCGAACGGCGCCCGTCCGGGCATGAAAATCCGTTCCTGCCCGGCGTTACGCTCCGGCCCCTTGGCGACGGCGGCAACGGCAATGTCGTCGATGCCCAGTTCGGCGAACACGTCCAAGGCCACGCTCAGCTGTCCCGCGCCGCCGTCGATCAAGACGAGATTCGGCCACTGGCCGCGCTGACGGTCCGGGTCTTCTTTCAGGACACGGGAAAACCGGCGGGTCAGGACTTCGCGCATCATGGCGTAATCGTCGCCGGGTGCGAACGGCTGCTGTTCGCCGTCAGCCAGCCCCGCACCGCTCACCGGGTCTTTCCCGGGTTTGCCCCCGCCCCGGATATTGAATTTTCGATAGGCGTTCTTCACCATGCCGTCGGGACCGGCGACGATCATCGCGCCGACGGCTTGGGCGCCCGAAATGTGACTGTTGTCGTAAACCTCGATCCGCTGCGGCGGGCCGTCCAGATCCAACGCCTGCGCCAAATTCTCCAACAGTTTGCGTTGTGTCGCGCTTTCGTTCAAACGCCGCGACAGGGCCTCGCGGGCATTATTCAAGACGTGCTCGACGAGTTTTCTCTTCTCCCCCCGCTGCGGAACCGTAACGGTAACCCGCCTCCCGGCTTGAACGCTCAACGCGTCGGCCACCAGCGCCTGCTCCTTCAACCGGTGGCTGAGCAGAACGTTCTCGGGCGGGGCCTTGTTTGCATAAAATTGTCCGACGAATGCCTCCAGCACGGCCGCCGCGCTTTCGTCCTTCGCATGCGCCGGAAAATACGCCCGGTTGCCGTAATTCCGGCCGCTCCGAAAGAAGAAGACCTGAACGCACGTCTGCCCGCCGGCGTGATGCGCCGCGATCACGTCCGCATCCGCCACGGTTTCCGGATTGATTTCCTGGCGGGCCTGCACGCGGGTCAAGGCCTGAATGCGGTCCCGGTATTCGGCGGCAGCCTCGTAATCCAACGCTTCGCTGGCCGCCTGCATCCTGGCGGCGAAGGCCTGCTGGATTTGATGCCCCTTGCCGAGCAGAAACTCGCGCGCCTGATCCACCAAGGCGGCGTAGTCTTCCTTCCCGATCCTGCCGACGCAGGGCGCCGAACACCGTTTGATTTGATAGAGCAGGCACGGCCGCGTGCGGCTTTCGAAAACACTGTCGTTGCAGGTTCGCAGCAAAAAGGCCCGCTGCAGGATATTGAGCGTGTGATTGACGGCGCCGGCGGAGGCGAACGGTCCGAAATACTGCCCCTTTTGCTTTCGCGCGCCGCGATGCTTCAGGATTTGCGGAAAGTCGTGATCGTCCGTCACCAGAATCGAGGGAAACGACTTATCGTCGCGCAGCAGGATATTGTAGCGCGGCGCATACCGTTTGATCAGGTTGGCTTCCAGCAACAGCGCTTCCGCTTCG
>JAVJPD010000532.1:0-3355 GCA_040216475.1 Rhodospirillales bacterium | reverse complement strand
GGCGACGGCCGCCTGCTGGCCGAATACGCCGTGGAAAAACGGGTCTTCATTCCGATCAAGGCGATGCCGCAACGGATGGTCCGGGCGTTCCTGTCGGCGGAAGACAAGAATTTCTACGATCACCCGGGCATCGATTTCCTCGGCATCATCCGCGCCGCGCTGACCAACCTGAAGAACCTCGGCAAGGAGCGTCGTCTGGTCGGCGCCTCCACGATCACCCAGCAGGTCGCCAAAAATTTCCTATTGAGCAGCGAGGTGTCCTGGCGCCGCAAGATCAAGGAGGCGATCTTGTCGTTTCGCATGGAACGCGCCTTCAGCAAGGAACGCATTCTGGAGCTTTACCTGAACGAAATTTATCTCGGCTTCGGTTCCTACGGCGTCGCGGCGGCGGCGTTGAACTATTTCAACAAGTCGCTCGACGAACTGACCATCGCCGAGGTCGCGTTCCTGGCGGCGCTGCCGAAGGCGCCGAACAATTACAATCCGATCAAGCGGCCCGACGCGGCCCGCGGCCGGCGCGACTGGGTCATCGGACGAATGTTCGAGGACGGTGTGATCAACGCGGAAGAGACGGCGCAAGCCAAGGCGATGCCGATCGAAATCCGCAAGCGCGCCGAAACCGAATTCGTCACCGCCGACTATTTCGCCGAAGAGGTCCGCAAGCAGCTCGCCGAGCGTTACGGCGAGAGCCAGCTTTATAAGGGCGGTTTGTCGGTGCGCACGACGCTCGATCCGAAACTGCAGATGGTGGCCGGAACGGTTTTACGCGAGGGGCTGGAGGCCTACGACCGCCGCCACGGCTGGCGCGGCCCGGTCGCGAAAATCCCGTTCGACGCGTCCTGGCGGGACCGCCTGACCGCCGTGCCGGTACCCAAGGGCAGCGACTCGTGGCGTTTGGCCATGGTCGTCGGCGTGGACCCGGACAAAGCCTATATCGGCTTCGTCGACAACACGCGCGCGCATATCCCGCTCGCGGAGTTGAAATGGGCGCGGGCGTGGAAGAAGGAGCAGCGGATCGGCCCGCCGGTGCGCCACCCCAAGCAGGTCCTGGAACGCGGCGACGTGGTATTGGTCGAGCGTATCGCGAAGAACGACAAGGGCGAGCCGTACCCCGCGAACACGTTCGCCCTGCGCCAATTTCCCGAGATCGAAGGCGGCATCGTCGCGCTCGACCCGCATACCGGGCGCATCCTGGCGATGACCGGCGGCTATTCGTTCGGGCACAACCAGTTCAACCGGGTCACCCAGGCGATGCGCCAGCCCGGCTCGGCCTTCAAGCCGTTCGTGTATCTGGCCGCGCTCGACTCGGGCTACACGCCCTCGACGCTGATTCTGGACGCGCCGTTCGTGATTGATCAGGGGCCGGGCCTGCCGAAGTGGCGGCCCGCCAACTACACCAAGAAATTCTACGGGCCGAGCACCATGCGCCTCGGCATCGAAAAGTCCCGCAACCTGATGACCGTGCGCCTGGCGCAAACGGTCGGCATGGAGAAAGTCGCCGATTACGCCAAGCGGTTCGGCATCATGGAGAATCTCGACAAGCAGCTGTCGATGGCGCTCGGCGCCGGCGAAACCACGCTGCTCAAGTTGACGGCGGCGTATGCCATGCTGGTGAACGGTGGGCGTTATATCAAACCGACGCTGATCGACCGGATTCAGGACCGCCACGGCCGCACCGTGTTCCGCCACGACCGGCGCGTCTGCAAGGGGTGCCGCGCCGCGTTCTGGACCGGCCAGACGGTGCCGGTGATACCGGATACGCGCCGGGCGTTGACGTCGGAAGCCAGCGCCTATCAGGTGGTCTCCATGCTGCAAGGCGTGGTCGAGCGCGGCACCGGTAAACGCGCCAAGGCGGTCGGCAAGCCGCTCGCGGGCAAGACCGGCACGACCAACGACAGCCGCGATGCCTGGTTCCTCGGCTTCTCGCCGGACTTGGCGGTCGGCGTCTATAGCGGCTTCGATCAGCCGCGCACGCTGGGGCCGCACGAGCAGGGTGCGTCGGTGGCGGCGCCGATCTTCACGGATTTCATGGCGGGCGCGTTGGAAGACAAGCCGGCGACGCCGTTTCGGATTCCGTCCGGGGTTCGGTTGGTTCGGGTCGATGCCGCCACCGGACGGCTGGCCGGGCCGGGCGATCGTCGGGTGATCCTGGAAGCGTTCAAGCCGGGCACGGTGCCGACCGGGCAATCGACGGTACTCGAAGGCGTGACCGGCGAGGGCGGGGCCGCCCCGGCGACCGGCACCGGCGGGCTCTACTAAGAAATTCCGATATTTTTCAGTTTGATCTTTCGGCATTGATCTTCGCCGTTTTCGTGGCTCCTAACGGAAAACAAGAATGATACGGTTCCGCCGGTTGTTCGATTTGGTTACCGATGCCGACCGGCGTCAGCTCGCCGAGATTCAGGGGATATTCCGCAAGGCGTTTCCCTTCGAGTCCGAAGTCGCCGACGGCCTCGGACGATATCTGACGGAAAAGATCAAACGTGATTTCGAGCCGATCATTCTTGTTGCGGAAGACACCCGCAATCGAACGCTCGGGTTTACGGTGACGTTCTTCTTTTCCGAAATCAAGTATGCCTACCTGCAATACATTGCCAGCGATCCGGAACGGTCAGCGCGCGGGATCGGCGGGGCCTTGTACGAGGCCACCCGGGAATTCCTCGCCGGCAAGGGGTGCCGGGGAATGTTTCTCGAGGTTCCGCCCGACGAGGCCGAAAAACTCAAGGATAAGAATCTGCTCTCGGTCAATCGCAAGCGTATGCGGTTTTACGAGCGATACGGCGCCTTGCCGGTTCAGGGCACGCTGTTCGATGTCGTCCCCAACAAGGCGAATGAAGGCTATCTCACGATGCTGCTCTATGACCCGCTCGGCCGCACGCGGACCCTGCATCGCCAGGAAGCGCGCCGGGCGGTCGAGCAGATATACCGCGCACAATACGGATTGGCGCCGACCGGCGGGTATGTCCGGCAAATCATCGAATCGTTTCGCGACGATCCGGTCCGGTTGCGTTCGCCGCGCCATGCGCCGCTTCCGCCGCTCGCACCGGAAAAGGGGCGTTGGTTGAGGCCGATCAAAATCGTCGTCACGGACGGGCATCATATCCATCATCTGCGGGAAAAGGGGTATGTCGAGCGTCCGGTGCGCGTTCAGGCGGTCTTGCGGGGACTGGAAAACATACCGTTCGAGCAATATTCGATCCGCCACTTCGGGGAAGATCATATTAGAGCGGTGCACGACCGGCATCTTGTCGACTATCTGGCCGCGGTTTGCGCCCGGCTCGGCCCCAACCAACTGGTTTATCCCGAAGTCTTTCCGATCCGCCGGCCGGAAAAGCGTCCAGATCGGAAGAGCACA
>JAVJPD010000531.1:0-6541 GCA_040216475.1 Rhodospirillales bacterium | reverse complement strand
GCGCTCGGGCGAATAGGCGAGGAAAAAATCCTGCCCCGAGCTCAAACCGCCGCGCTCCAGGATTGGCCGGACGACATCATTGGTGGTGCCCGGATACGTCGTTGATTCGAGAACGATCAATTGGCCGGGGCGCAAATGGGCCGCGATGGTTTCCGTGGTGGCGATAACGTAGCTCAGGTCCGGCTCGCGACTTTGCGCCAGCGGCGTCGGCACGCAGATCAGGATCGCATCCATTGCCGCGAGTTCGGCAAAATCGCCGGTCGCGGAGAATTTCCCGGTTTCGTTCATGGCGGCAATATCGGCCGCCGGAAGATATTGGATATAGGATTGCCCCGCGTTGAGCTTTTCGATCTTGGTGGCGTCGGTATCGAAGCCGGTGGTGGAAAAACCCTGGCCGACGAAGGCGCGGACCAGGGGCAGGCCGACGTACCCGAGGCCGATCACGCCGATCTTGGCGGTATGGGCTTCGAACGATTTTTGCAGACGCTCGGCGAGCATCGTCGGCGAATCGGAATCAGGCATCGGGACTCACGCTCAAGGAATCACGCCCATCAATATCGTCGCAAAATACAGGGTTTCGCTACCAAGGGCCATGATCGGTTGCGCTCACGCCTTGAGCCGATTGAGCCGCCATTTAACCAGGGCGCCGTGCCGGTCGATGCCCCCGGCAATCACGATCTGGCGGGTGTGCCGGGTGTTCGCGCCGTCGCCGAGATAAATGCTCGGCTCGAGGGCGAGCAGCCCGCCGTTCGCCCGAAACCGCCACCCGGCGCCGCTTTTAAGCCGCATCAGGACGGCGGTGCCGTCCTGCACCAGCGATGCCCGCACGTCCGGGTGCAGGTGAAAGCGGATGGCGAACCGGCCTTCCTGCGCCTTGCTCCCGGCCTGGCCGCTCAGTTCGTCGTCGCCCCGGACATCCTCGCCGCCGGCGTCGAGATACAGCCGGCGTTTGTGAACGAGGCCGAACCGGCGCCGGTAACCGTCGTGCGCGGTTTCGAGCCAGATATTGCCGTCGGCCTCGCGGCGGACGGCATCGGCATGAAGGCTTTTCCGGATCGGGCGTTTGACGGGCGCGAGTTCGAGCGCGTTGGTATCGTTCACGGTGAGGGTGCTGTGCGCGGCGGTCGCGCGCAACGCCTGGCGCCAGGCGGGATCGGTGCCGGTGAAGGCGCCGCAGTTCACGATCAGGCGCTCCTTGCCCACGCTCAGTTCGAAACTCAACGGCGAGGCGTGCGCGGCGCCGTCGAAGCCCGCGGGCGGCGGGCCGCCGGTATCGGACAGGATGACCGTGCGGCCGGCCGCGAGGCGTTGATAGCCGGTATGCGGCGCGTTGCTCATCGCCCGGGCCTTGGTGCCTGCCTGAATGAGGGTCTGGTTGATCGCGTCGTTGGTTTCGCAAACGCCGTCCTGGAACAGCGCGAACATGCCGTCGCCGTGGCGCAGGGTGCGGATCATGGGCCCCATGCGGTCGATCCCGCCTTGCAGGAACGTCGGCACCTCGACTTGTCCGGCCATAAGGGTGGCGCGGATATCGATCAGATGGCGCAACAGATCGAGCATCAGGGACGGATTGCGCCCGATATGGCCGCCGTCGGGGAGGATTTGTTTGCCGACGGCGCGTTCGAGCCGCGCGAGGCCGTCATCGAGGAGCGAATCGAAACCGGGCAGGCAGACGCCGCAGTAGATCATGCCCTTGCAAACGAGAAACAGGCGGGCGTCGGGCGTTCCCGCGCCGGCCGCGCGCTTCAGGTGCCGGGCTTGGCGCGCCGCGGTATCGAGCAACGCCGCCCGGTCGGCGTCGGCCATGCCGGCGCTCAGGAATTCGAAGAACTCGAACCAATGGCACAGGCGCTCCCCCAGAATCTCGGGCCGCCAAGACGACGCATGCCAATCGCCCTGATCGGCAAGCCACGCCTTGAGAAACGCCTGCGCCCGCCGCCGCGCCGCCTCGGTGCCGAGCGCGTGAAGATCGGCGAGCCAGGCGAAGCGGTGCCAAAACGCCGTCCGGACACTGTCGTCGGGCAGCGCCCGCCACGGGATGTCGTCGCCGGGTTTCGTGATGCCGGGCAAAACCGACGCGGTTTCCAGCAACGGCTTGGCGGCCTCCGGATCGCCGGGCCACGGACGGGGCGGGATGCCGCGCAGCCGGTCGGGCGCCTTGCCGTTCAGCATGAAGCGATAGAAACGCGAGCTGAAGACGAATCGGTTCAGGGCCGGACATGCGGCGAAAGCGGAGAGATCCATAGCGCGATCTAACCTGATTAATCGAGTTCGAAAGCGTTTTTGTAATCGAGCTTCAGCGCCGGGTCCTGGTCCTCTTTCCTGAGAAGACAATTGCCGACGACCAGCAGGTCGATTTCGCTGCCCATCAGGCAGCGGAAGGCGTCTTCCGGCGTGCAGACAATCGGCTCGCCGCGCACGTTGAAGCTCGTATTCACCAGGACGGGACATCCCGTCAGTTCCTTGAACTTCGAGAGCAACGCATGATAACGCGGATTGGTCTCGCGATGAACGGTTTGTATCCGGGCCGAGTAGTCGATGTGGGTTACGGCCGGGATCTCGGATCGCGCGATATTGAGCTTGTCGATTCCGAACAGGGCTTTCTCCGCCTCGGTCATGTCCCGGCGGCGGCTTTGCACGACATCGGCGACCATCAGCATGTACGGGCTGTCGCCGTCGAGCTCGAACCAATCGGCGACGTCCTCGCGCAGCACCGAGGGCGCGAAGGGCCGGAACGATTCGCGGTATTTGACTTTCAGGTTCAACGTTTTCTGCATCGACGGCGAACGCGGGTCGCCGAGGATCGAGCGGCCGCCGAGGGCGCGCGGGCCGAATTCCATGCGGCCCTGGAACCAGCCGACGGCCTTTTCGTCCGCCAAGGCCTGCGCGGTAAGGCTGACCGCATCATCGTCGCCGACCGTCGTGAAGCGCCCGCCGGCGGCCGTCAGGCGCCGTTCGATCTCGTCCTGCTCGAACGCGGGCCCCAAATAAGAGCCGTGCATGGCGTCCATGTGCCCGTTCAACTTACGCGGCTGCTCCTGATACAAGTGATAGGCGCACAGGGCGGCGCCGAGCGCGCCGCCCGCATCGCCCGCCGCCGGCTGCACCCAGACGTTTTCGAACGCGCCGTCGCGCAGGACTTTTCCATTCGCCACGCAATTGAGCGCCACGCCGCCGGCCAGGCACAGGTTCTTCGAACCGGTCTCGCGCGCCAGCGATTGCGTCAGTTTGAGGACGACGATCTCGACGGCCTTTTGCACGGAAGCCGCCAGGTCCATGTGTTTTTGCGCCAACAGCTCCTCGGGCGGGCGCGGCGGGCCGCCGAACAGCGCGTCGAATTTGCCGTTGGTCATGCGCAGGCCCGTGCAGTAATCGAAATAATCCTGGTTCAGGCGGAACGAGCCGTCTTCCTTCACGTCGATCAGGTGATCGAAGATCAAATCGACGTATTTCGGTTCGCCGTAGGGCGCGAGGCCCATGACTTTGTACTCGCCCGAATTGACGCGAAATCCGGTGTAGTAGGTGAACGCCGAATACAAAAGCCCAAGCGAATGGGGGAAATGGATCTCCTTGGTCATTTCGAGGCGGCTGCCGTGCCCCGCCGCGACCGAAGTCGTCGCCCATTCGCCGACGCCGTCCATGGTCAGCACGACGGCCTCCTCGAACGGCGAGGGAAAGAACGCGGATGCCGCATGGCTTTGATGATGCTCGCTGAACAGAAGCTTGTTTTGCCAATCGAAGTCCGTGTCGTATTTCTTGAATTCCTTGCGCAACAAATCCTTTTGAAACAGTTTTTCGCGCAGCCAGACGGGAATCGCCATGCGAAACGATTCGAATCCCCTGGGCGCGAAGGCGACATAGGTTTCGAGCAGACGTTCGAATTTCAGAAACGGTTTGTCGTAGAACGCGACGAAGTCAACGTCGTGCAGGGCAATGCCGGCGTGATCGAGGCAATAGCGTATGGCGTTCTCGGGAAAACCGGCGTCGTGCTTTTTGCGCGTAAAGCGTTCTTCCTGCGCGGCGGCCGCGATGTGGCCGTTCTCGATCAGGGCCGCGGCACTGTCGTGATAAAAGGCGGAAACGCCGAGAACGCGCAAACGGGGAATCTCCTAAAAAATCGTGTAGATGAACGGCGCCACCGCCGAACCCTGGCTCAACACGACGAGGCCGCCGAAAACGACCATCATCACGATGATCGGCAACAGCCAGAATTTTTTACGGACCCTCAGAAACAACCAAAGCTCGGCAAGAAACGACATCGATACCCCTTGAAACGAATTTCAGAACTGCTGGCGCATGGTTTTCGGATCGGGACCCGGCGGTTCGCGCACGATCCAATAACTTTTCGCATCCGGATCGAGCTTGCGGTGCAGCGGGTCCTTTCCCATCAGGCGCATGATGATCCCCGTCGGCGTGACGGTCGTAAAAAACAACAGCGCCATGATAATCGGATTGACGATCTTATGCAGGAATTTACCGAAAAGGAACCAAGCCTTGTTCAGGGGCCGCAGCAGCTTCGGCACGAACAGGCCGAGCCCCAGGAAAGCGCCGGCAGCGATCAGGGCCCAAAGGCGGGCCGCGCCGCCGCCGAGCAGCGGCCATAAACCGATCACGGCCAAAACGACGGCGAACACGATGCCGAGCGAGCGCTCGGAGCCGGCCTTGACCTCCTGGCGGCTTGAAAAATCCTCGTGAAACGACGGTTGCTCGGCCATGACGTTCTAAAAACTCCGCGCCTTTCCTACAATCCTAACGGGTATCGGTAAAGGCTTCCTTGATTTTAGGTCGGATCACGATTGATCGGAAACACCCCTTGGTTCCGAGCAATCGTGTGAATCCGACCGACAAATATGAACGGCTCTAGCGGATGCGCCGCAAGCGGGCCGCGAAAAAACCGTCCATGCCGCCCTGTTCGGCGAGGTGGCAGGGCAGGGTTCTAAGCTCGCCCTCGGCCGTCAACCACGCGTCGATTCGGCAGACGTCGTCCCCGGCGAGCCGTTGGCGTTCGAAATCGGCATGTTCCTTCAGGAAGGCCTCGATCTGTCCGGGCCCTTCCTCGGGTTGCAGGGAGCAGGTGCAGAAAACGAGGAGGCCGCCGGGCCGGACCATCTCGGCCGCGGCCTGCAGCAATTCGCGTTGCCGGGCGGCCAGCGACGCGACATCGGCGGCGCTTTTGAGCCGGGCGATATCGGGGTGGCGGCGCAGCGTGCCGGTCGCCGAACAGGGCGCGTCGAGCAGCACCGCGTCGGCCGGATGATCGGGCCGCCAGTCGATGGCATCGGCGGCAACGGTCTCGGCTTTGAAGCCGAGGCGCGCGAGATTGTTGCGCAGTACCTTCAGGCGTCCTTCGGAGCGGTCGACGGCGGCGACGGCGGCGCCCCTATCGATCAATTGTGCGGTCTTGCCGCCCGGCGCGGCGCACAGATCGATCACCCGTTTTCCTTTCACATCGCCGAACAAGACGGCCGGCAAGGCGGCGGCGGCATCCTGCACCCACCACGCGCCCTCCTTGAAGCCCGGCAAGCCGTCGACCTTGCCGCCTTTCGTGCGGCGCACGCTGCCGTTCGGCAAAAGTACGCCGTCGAGTTTTTTCGCCCACGATTCGGGAGAAGATAAAGAATCGGTTTTAACGGTGATATCGAGCGGCGGTTCGCCGAGATGCGCCGTCGCGATGCCGCGCGCCGTCTCTTCGCCGTACGCGGCGCACCAGGATTGCCACAGCCAATCGGGCGTGTTCAGGCGCGCGACGTCCTGCCCCGCGATCATCGCCGGGCCTTCGTTGGCGAGGCGGCGCAGCACCGCATTCACGAATCCCTTTTGCGCCTGAAAGCCGTAAACGTCGGTCAACTTGACGGCGATGTCGACGGCGGCATGAGCGGGAGTCTCCAAGAACAGCAGTTGCGCGATGCCGATGCGCAGAACGTAGCGCACGTCCTGCGCCCGTTTGGCCAGGGGTTTGTTAAGGCAGGCATCGATCAGGGCGTCGATCTGCCCGAGCCGGCGCAAGGTGGTGGCGGCGAGATGGCGGGCGAAAGCGCGGTCGGGCTCGCTCAATCCGCCGATGCCCGGATGGTTCGCCCAGGCTTCATCGAGCGGGATTCCACCATCGAGTACCTGAGACAGCAACTCCAGCGCCACGGCGCGGGCTGATAACCCCGGCGCGGTCAGGCGTTTGGCAATACCGGTTTTGAGCGCCACCCCGAACGCCGCCTCAGCCCCAGGGGCCGTTAGAGGACGAGGATCGGGTTCGGATCGGATTATACGACGCGTTGCTCATCGCACCGGCGAGGTCGCGCAGGCGCTGCACCCGGTTGGCCGTGTTCGGATGGGTCGAGAACAGGCTGTCGACCGAATGGGCGTGCAGGGGATTGATGATGAACATATGCGCCGTCGCCGGGTGTTCCTCGGCGGCCTCGTTGTCGATGGTGCGCGCGCCGCGCTCGAGTTTTTCCAACGCCGCCGCCAGCCAGAGCGGCTGGCCGCAAATCTCGGCGCCGATGCGGTCGGCCTCGTATTCGCGCGTGCGCGAGATCGCCATCTG
>JAVJPD010000530.1:0-1339 GCA_040216475.1 Rhodospirillales bacterium | reverse complement strand
CCACCGAGCGGACATCGATGTCCTTGTAACGGTCCAGCACCTTCATCTGATCGGGCGGCACGTCGACGATGATATCGAACTCGCCCGAGGCCAAGCCCGCGATCCGCGTCGCCACTTCCGGCACGACCTTGAAAGTCAGCGTCTTGAAGGCGGGTTTGCCCATGAAGTAGTCGTCGTTGGCGGTAAACGTGATGTGCTGATTCTTGCGCCACTCCTTGAATTTCAAGGGGCCGGTGCCGACCGGCTTCCAGCGGATTTTCTTGAGCGCGTAGTGCATCCAGGTCAGCTTCACCGGACCCTTTTTGCCTTTTTTCTTTTTCTTTTTTTCTTTCTTGTCGTTCTTCTTGCCCGCTTTCATGGCGGCGTTCTGTTTTTCCGCCCACTTCTCGCCGGCCTCTTTGTATTTCATCCATTGTTTTTTGCTGACGATCCAGGCCGCATACGTCGCCAGACGTTGCTCGAGCATGATATCGGCGCCCTTGGTATTGATCCGGACCGTGTAGTCGTCGATTTTCTCGACCGACTTTAAATGGCCGAAATACGTCCGGCCGCTGCGCAGCACCGCTTCCTTGCCGGCCATGCGCTCCGGGGAAAACGTGAAGACGACATCGTCCGCCGTAACCTCGTCGCCGTTATGGAACTTCACGCCTTTGCGCAATTTGACTTCGAGCGTGTTCCAGTCGATCCGCTTCCAGGACTCGGCCAGATGGGGTTTGAGAATCGGGAGTTTGCCCTCTTCCGAATGGATGAAATCCCGGCGGATCAACGTGTCAAAAACCGAATAATGCACCCGCACGTCGACGTTGCCGGTCTTTTCCACCGGCTCGAGCGAGCGCGGCAATTTATTGACGGCGACGACGAGATCGGGCCGGCTGTCGGCAAAGGACGTATTCGGGATCAGCACCGCCAGCGCCAGCAGCGCCAAGCCGATCCAGCGGTAAGTTCGTTTCAATTTTGACATCTGTATTTTCCCATATTTTACGAATCAGGACGGCTGCGTGGGATGGTTACCCCTTGATTTTCAGAACATCCGGGCGGAAATCCATGAACAGGATCGGAAACGGCGTCCACTCGATGTTCTTTTTGACGGCATAACTGTACAGCGCGTTGTACAGCATCGTGCCGGGCATCTCGTCCTCGTAGATGTCCAGCACCTTCTGAAACGCGGCATACCGCTTATCCATATCGTATGTCGTCAAAATCTCGTTCAGTCCGTCGTTGAAGGCCTTCGGCGCTTGCCAGAACTTATATTTGCGCTGGATCGCCGATCTCGGTCCCCAGGTGATCATCAAGGCACCCGTCGGGTCCGGCAGGCGGTGCGTATTCGACCAGGCATAAA
>JAVJPD010000529.1:0-2292 GCA_040216475.1 Rhodospirillales bacterium | reverse complement strand
GTGTGCTCTTCCGATCTTTTGGTAAGGACCAAATCGCCGAATTTAGGATCCGGCAAAATATCGCGACGTTCGGCAGCGCGGCGGCGAGACATATTCGAACCCCTATTTCGGACGTTTAGCGCCGTATTTCGAACGGCGCTGGCGGCGATCCGCAATACCCTGGGTATCGAGCGTGCCGCGAATAATGTGATAACGAACGCCCGGCAAATCCTTCACGCGACCGCCGCGAATCATGACGACCGAGTGCTCCTGAAGGTTATGGCCTTCACCGGGAATGTAACTCGTGACTTCGTAGCCGTTCGTCAAACGCACGCGGGCGACCTTACGCAAAGCCGAGTTCGGCTTCTTCGGAGTCGTCGTATACACGCGCGTGCAAACGCCGCGTTTTTGCGGACACTGCTCGAGTGCCGGAACCTTGTTGCGCGAAACCGGCATTTTGCGCGGCTTGCGAATCAATTGATTAATCGTTGGCATTAATCACCACCACCAACTGCTAAAAACAAAGACAACCTTTGTTGCGATGCAAAAACCCCCGGCGGGATTCGTAAAGTCCCGTCCGGCGGGTCGCCAAAAACAACACCCCGCAGGGTATTTTTCCAAATTTTCCAGTCTCTTCGGGCGGCTGCGTCTAGACCGTACAGGTCTACCACCAGCCCCCTCTCGGAGACGCAGGTTATATTAAGCGCGATTACCGGCGTCAACAGAAAAAGCCGGTCTTTTTCCCGGATTTCTGCTGGTTTTCATCCGAATGAGCAAATCCGCCATTCGGCGCCGCGACGGCTTCGGCGGATCGGGGAAATAAAGCCCTTGAATCCGGGCTTTTCCCCAAAACGCCTTATTTTTACTCGGCCGCCGCTTCGGTTTCGGTTTCGGCCGATTCCGAGCCGTCGGCCAGCTTGGCCTGATCCTTGGCAGCGGATTCGGCCAATTTTTCGTCCCGAGAGATGGCGATTTCGCGCATCCGGTTCATGGTCGCCCCGGTACCCGCCGGAATCAAGCGGCCGACGATCACGTTTTCCTTGAGGCCGACCAGGAAATCCCGCCGCCCGGACACGGCCGCTTCGGTCAGAACCCGGGTGGTTTCCTGGAAGGAAGCCGCCGAAATGAAGGAATGGGTCTGCAGGCTAGCCTTGGTAATGCCCTGCAGGACCGGCTCGCCCTCGGCCACCTCGCCGCCCTCGTTCTTGGCCTTGGCGTTGATCTCGTCGAATTCCATCCGGTCGACCAGCTCGCCCACCAGGAACGTGGTGTCGCCCGGCTTGGTGATCTCGACCTTCTGCAGCATCTGGCGGACGATCACCTCGATGTGCTTGTCGTTGATCCGCACGCCCTGCAGCCGGTAGACCTCCTGAATCTCGTTGATCAGGTAGTTGGCCAAGGCCTCGATCCCGAGCACGCGCAGGATATCGTGCGGCACGGGATTGCCGTCCATCAGGGGATCGCCGACGTCGACGTAATCGCCTTCCTGAACGCTGACGTGGCGGCCTTTCGGCAGCAGGTACTCGACGGGTTCGAGCGAGCCGTCCTCCGGCACCACCACGATCCGGCGCTTGTTCTTATAGTCCTTACCGAATTCGACGCGGCCCTGGATTTCGCTGATGACCGCGTGATCCTTGGGCTTGCGGGCCTCGAACAGTTCCGCGCCGCGGGGCAGACAGCCCGTGATGTCTCGGGTCTTGGCCGACTCGCGCGGGATACGCGCCAGAATGTCGCCGGCGTGCAGTTCCTGACCCGGTTCGACCGACAGGATGGCGTCGACCGGCATGAAGTAGCGCGCCTCGAGACCGTTTGCCAACGTCACCACTTCGCCCTTTTTGTCGCGCAGCGTGATACGCGGTTTCAGCTCGGCGCTCTTCGGCTGCTGTTTCCAGTCGATCACGACGCGGCTCGATATGCCGGTGGCTTCGTCGAGCTTCTCGGTGAACGACACGCCCTCGGTCAAGTCGACGTATGTCGCCGTGCCCGGCTTTTCCGTCACGATCGGCAACGTATACGGATCCCACTCGGCGAGCTTGGTGCCGGCATCGACGTCCTGCTTATCCTTGACCAGCAGTTTGGAGCCGTACGGAATCCGGAAACGGGCCCGTTCGCGCCCCTTTTCGTCGGCCAGGGTCAGCTCGGCATTACGGCTCATCACGATCTGGATGCCATCGCTGTTCTGCACCGAGTTCGCGTTCTTCAACTGAACCGTCGCGCTGACCGAAGCCTCGATGCTCGACTGTTCGGCACCGC
The DNA here is from genome assembly GCA_040216475.1 of Rhodospirillales bacterium. GTDB lineage: Bacteria > Pseudomonadota > Alphaproteobacteria > Rhodospirillales > CALINB01 > CALINB01. The sequence goes on along the minus strand of JAVJPD010000529.1, from coordinate 60 downwards.
GCTGCGCGGCGCCGCCGATGTGGAAAGTCCGCATCGTCAACTGGGTACCCGGCTCGCCGA
>JAVJPD010000528.1:0-16099 GCA_040216475.1 Rhodospirillales bacterium | reverse complement strand
TTGAACGCTTGAACGTGCCCTATCCCAAACGTGTGTCGTCGGGTGGGTGGGCATGGCATCCGCGTTTTTTACTCAGATTTGCTCCCTTCCACATGATTTCGGCCATCACCGCCACCATCTTTTTTGGAATCGCAACCGGCATTGCTGAAGCGCCCTTGGACGGCGCCTTAAAATCGAGCGCTATTGCGTTGCTTGCGATGATGCCGATTATTTGGGGGGAGATCAGCGATAGCCCGCAATTTGCGCGAACGTATTACCCCGCCTTGATCAGTTTATTGCTTCCCATCGGCGCGGCCTTAACCTTGCTTGAAGCCGCCGTCCCGGCGGAAATATTTTGGTTTGGAACGCTGATGATTATCGCTGCATCTGCAGCATGGAATCTTCGTATTCTGATTGCCGATGTTTGGCCCGCTCGCATGACGTCTCGAGATGCCGCCCGGGCTTTAGAAGCGGCGAACGGTGCTGTCATCGCCACCTATGCTACGGCCTTCAACAATAACCTTGCCGATTGCCTGCCGGCATCTTTGCGTGAACGTCTCCGCCAAATTCGCAGTTTATCCGAAATTCGAAACGGCTTGGTGCTTATTCCCGGCGTCACGGGATATGCTGCCAACCTTCAGGCCGAAAAAGAAGTGCTTGAAAAAGAAAACTTTCGCGACGATCCCCTTCTGAACGACCTGATCGATTCAGGGCGCATCAAGGATGCCGCGCTGACATCATTTAAAACCATCGGCACCAGCCCATATTGGACGCAGGAAAGCCAAATATTTTCCTATCTAGATCTTATTCATCATCGCATCGGAGAAAATGAACGGCGGCAGGGACGCGCCTGGCTGATCGACGCCGCTCGCGCCCATGAAATCCTTGACGAAATCAACTAACACACGATGGCCGCCCCTTGAATAAGCAACTCAAACTCCTATTCCGAATACTTACGCCACGCCAAAAAGCCACTCTTGCCATTTTGTTGTTCAGCTTGTTGGGGGCTGCTGTTCTCGAAAGCCTTGGAATTGGTCTTATCCTACCGTTTTTACGCTTGGTCACCGACCCCAGCGCCCTCGATAAAGTGCCGTGGCTTGCAGCCGTTTACAAGTTGTCGGGTGCATCGTCATACAATGAATTTCTGTTTTTTGCGACCGGCGGCCTTGTTGCCGTTTTCTTACTCAAAAATTCTTATCTTGCTTATGTAAGTTATTTTCAGATTCGATTTTCACAAAATATTTTTCAATGTGTTGCTCAGCGTCTGCTCAAAGCCTTCTGCAATCGTCCCTATACCTACCATCTCACCCATAATAGTTCGGAAATTATCCGCGTGATCACTTCAGACGCGCATGCGATTTCAAATACCCTATTGCGCCCGGGCCTAACACTTATTACCGAGTGTGTCGTCGTAATTGCCATTACGACGACACTTATTATCATCGACCCGTTTATGACATCACTCGCCTTCGGCATCATTGGCGTCACCATGGGGATTTTTTATTTTTGTGTTCGACCGGGATTGCGGCGCCTTGGCATAGCCTCGCAAACGGGGTCGGGCGGCATGATCCACTGGATTAATCAATGTCTCGGCGCCATTCGAGAAATTAAGATTTCCGGTCGGAGGCGCCTATTTTTTGATGCTTTTGCCGACAAGGTCAGGATTTATGCCGACAGTGCCATTGTTTCGAATATTCTTCAGATGTTACCCCGTCTTCTGCTCGAAACACTTGCAGTTGCGGGATTGGCTGGCGCGTTTGTCGTCTCAATTTGGCAAGGCAAAAGTGGGGCCGAACTGCTTCCCATATTGGCGACTTTTGCCGTCGCGGCATTTCGATTGATGCCCTCGGCAAACCGCATTTTAATCTCTGCAAGCCAATTTCATCTCGGCGGGGCCTTTCTTGAAGCCGTCGTCCGTGGTCTTGAAGAGGAATTACACAACACATCAGCGTCCCAGGCCGATCAGCAGACGACGTTACCTATTAAATTCGAAAAGGCTATGGAACTACGCAACATTTCGTTTTCTTATCCGGAGTCGAAGATAAACGCGCTGCATGATATATCCGTTACCCTGAAACGCGGCGAATCGCTCGGTATTGTCGGCCCCTCGGGTGGAGGAAAAAGCACACTGCTCAATATTATTCTTGGGCTTCTGACACCGAGCGAGGGCGAGTTCCGCGTTGACGGTCATGATGTTCTCGCCGACCCGACGGCCTGGCAACGGTGCATCGGTTTTGTTCCGCAGGATATTTACCTGCTTGACGAAACGATTAGAGCGAACGTCGCATTTGGCTTTTCGCCCCAAGACATGGATGAGACACGATTATTTAACGCCGTCAGCGCGGCGCACCTCAATGAAACCGTTAACAATTTTCCTGAGGGCATTGATACGGTCGTCGGCGAGCGCGGCGTCCGCCTTTCAGGTGGCCAGCGGCAACGGGTTGCCATGGCTAGAGCGCTCTATAATGAGCCCGCCGTCATTATCATGGACGAAGCCACGGCCTCTCTTGACAACGAATCCGAACAGGAAATTGCTCAAGCCATTGCGCGGTTAAAGGGCGCCCGAACCTTTATTATCGTCGCACACCGGCTTAGCACGGTCCAAGGGTGTGACAGGTTGGTTTTTCTTAAAGACGGAAAAATAGCCGCCACGGGAACTTATGACGAACTAGCCGGCGGCAATGCCGATTTCCAACGCATGGCGAGAATTGCCTAACACGTATAATTAACGCGAAGGACACGTAAATATGACTGAATCTTCCCCTTCAGAAAAACACGTAAAATCTCTTGAAGATTTCGGCCCAAATCTTGAAACCCGCCTCATCTATGCCATTCTGTCTCAAGACAGGAAGCCGGGCATGATGATCGATGTCGGCGCCAATGTAGGTGCGACGCTTAACGACTTCTTACATTCCGGCTGGCAAATTCTGGCCGTCGAACCGGACCCTCGTAATGTTGAGCGCTTAAAGGAACTTTTCGGGGATAATGAACGCCTGACAATCGATACTCGGGCCGTCACGGAGAAAGACGGCGAAACGCTTACGCTTCACGTCGGTCTTGACAGCAGTATGACGACTCTCTCGCCTTTTCATGACAGCCATAGCCCTTACGTCGAAGTTGAATCGGTTACCCTTGCCATGCTGTGCCAGGAAAATAAAATTAAGGACGTTGACTTTTTAAAGGTCGACGCTGAAGGATTCGACTTTTTTGTCCTTAAAAGTATTGATTGGACACTTACTCATCCTCGAATCGTCATGACCGAATTCGAGGACAAAAAATCTAAACCGCTCGGCTATACTTTTCAGGACATGTGCCATTATATGGCTGATAAGGGATATCATATATTGGTATCCGAACGCTTCCCGCTGCTGGGATATGCAGCGTCAAATCCTCGCCGCCGCCGCAAGTTCAAGCCATATCCATGCGAGTTGGAAGACGGTGATGCTTGGGGAGACATTCTGTGTTTTGCCGATAAAAAAGAATTTGAATTGGCGTCCTTTGGAGCTGATTTAATGTTAAGTCTACAACGCAGGATTTGGGACAACGAAACGATCATTGACGAAAAATTGTTGATTATCGACAAGTTGACCGAGGTGATCGAAACACAAAATAATATCATGCGCGGTACGCGCCGCTGGGCCTTTTAATCTTTTCGTTCGATTTGGCCCACTACTTTAAAGACCTCAAAACACGCTTCATGGTGTATTTTACATCACTAGAACGTTGGAGACTTAACGCATGAAAGCTGCTGACTATATTATCGATTTTTTGGCCACACACGGTGTCGATAAAATTTTCGTTTTATATGGTGCCGCGAATGGTCCTCTTATCGACGCTTTTACGCGGACGAATAAAACAGACTATATTGCCACCATGCACGAACAAGGCGCTGGATTTGCTGCAGAGGGATTTGCAAAAATGCGCCAAATTCCCGGAGTGGCGATCGTAACCAGCGGTCCTGGCGCACAAAATATTATCACGTCCATAGCTAATTGTTTTTACGACTCGGTTCCTGCAATCTTCATTTCCGGCCAGATCAATGCAAATTTCCTGCGACCCGATCCTTCCGTCCGTCAAGTGGGATTCCAAGAATGTGATATCGCTGAAATTGTAAAACCGATCACTAAGTACTCTAAAATGGTCACAAAGCATGAAGATATACGATATGAACTAGAAAAAGCGTGGTTTGTTTCACAGGAACGCCGCCCCGGCCCCGTGTTACTTGATATCCCTATCAATGTTCAGAATGCGGATATCGACCCCGATACGTTATTTAGCTTTAATGAAGAGGCTGAGCACATCGGGTTTGATTTACAGAAAATCGATGGCCATATCCGTTCATTTTTAGACGATCTCAGAAAATCCGAACGTCCCGCTTTCATGATTGGTGGCGGTGTTCGTTTAGCGAATTGCGTCGACAAACTTAGAGAAATAGCCACTTTTCTTCAAATACCTTGTTTCCCAACTTGGAATGCCCTGGATATTATCACCTCTGATTTTGAACTATACGGCGGCAGAATAGGCACCTATGGAGGCGCCGGCAGAAATTTCGGCATTCAGAACTCGGATTTGCTGCTTGCAATAGGCAGCAGAATACCCGGACGCATAACAGGCGGGAATGTTTCTACATTTGCACGAGGGGCAAAAAAATATGTCGTTGATGTAGATCAGGTTCTATTGCAACAAAAACTTCAACAAGTTCCGTTTGATGAAAATATCTATTGCGACGCGGGAATTTTTTGCGAGCGTTTACTGCAGCAGATTAAATCCGAGAAAATTGCAAGCTCTCTTCCAGATTTCAAGCCTTGGGTTGAAAGGGTTATGCATTGGAAAAAAAAGTATGACCCCGTTGCTGAATCCCTTGCTGCAAAAGATAAGCATTCCGTAAACGGGGCCGAATATACTCATCCCTACAAATTCGTGCGTGAGCTATCGCGCCAAGTCGATCAAAACGCCATAATTTGTGGCGACCTTGGAGGCGTTTCCGTCATTATCGCTCACGCACTCGATACTAAAACTGGCCAGCGGTACTTTAGCAGTAATGGAAACGCACCAATGGGTTATTCATTTGCGGGTGCAATTGGCGCTTGGATAGCCGCCCCTGACCGGCAAGTTATTGCATTGATTGGTGACGGCGGAATGAACATGAACATTCAAGAACTGCAAACGCTGATCAACTATCAGGTAAAAGTGAAAACATTTATTTTGAATAACCACATTTATGGAATCACCAAGGCCTATCAGCTCACGAACTTCAACGGCCGCACAGAAGCGTGCGGGCCAGAAGGGTACAATCCACCGGACTTTGTTAGGATTGCCGATGCATACGGTATCAAGACATTTTCTATAAATAATGACGAACAAATCGAACAAATAGTCAAGGAAACGCTGTCCTATGATGGCCCCGCCGTATGTGATGTGAACATGCACGACTTTCATGTCTATCAACCACGCATTTTCGGTTGGTCTACCCCCATTGAAGATATGTACCCGTATATTCCTCGGGACGAGTTTCGCGCAAATATGTATATCGAGCCGCATGAATCGTGGGAGAACCCTGTTTACCCAGATGTTATTGCCGAAACCATGGAGTAATTTTATCTCTGATCGACCATTGTTCTACTTTTAAAAGTTGACAATAATGCCAGAAAAAAACCATGCGATAACATATAGTGACAAAGATTATGAAATCCTCGAATACAAAAAAGGATTCGACGGTTTTTCTTCTATCGACATTTATATGCTTCGCTTTCGAAATTATGACGGCAGTTGGTCGGATGTCATTGAGCGTGAAATACATAATCGCGGAAGTGCGGTTGCGGTCATTCTCTACGATTCTGACAAGGATCGTGTTGTGCTCGTCGAACAATTCCGCCCCGCTGCTGCTGTGGCAAAACGCCCTCCCTGGCAACTTGAGATTGTGGCCGGCATGATCAGCGGATCGGATTCCACTGAAATCGTTGCTCGCAAGGAAGTTAGGGAAGAAGCAGGCTGCGGAAAAATTGAACTGATCCCTATTTACGAATACTTTCCGAGCCCCGGCGCCAGTAGTGATCGAACGCACTTATATTGCGGATTGATTGATAGCGACACATTAGGTGGCACTCATGGCATTGCCGAAGAAGGAGAGAATACCCGTGTCCGAATTTTCGACTTTTTGGAAGTCACGGACCTTCTCGAGCAAGGCCGAATTGAAAACTCGACCAGCATCGTTGCCATTCAGTGGCTAGCGCTTAATCGTCATCATTTAAGAAATAATATTAAATAGTTGAAGTATATAAATGGAACATAGGCTGCTTTATATGCCTACGGTGTTTATTTATAATACAGAATAAAGGCATCTGATGCATGTAGGTATGCATCATTGGTCCAGAGAGAAAATGTCCGATTCACAAAATACATATCCCGGCATTAGCGCACTTTCACTTACTAAATATCACGAGCTCGGATACCATATCGAGCCAGATATATGGTTGCCGGAGGAGCAAGAAGAAATCCTCGAAGCTGCAAAAAACCTCCCAACGGCACATAACGGTACATTTCATATTACCCAAAACCCCCATTTGAAAGACGACTTAAAATGGATTGTCTCCAATCCCAAAATCGTTGCAATAATGGAACAATTACTTGGCGGGCGTTTAAACGCTATACAAAGTCAGTTTTTTTTCGTTCCACCGGCCGCCATTGGCTATACCGCTCATCAAGATAATTTCTATGTTCAATCTTACCGAGATTCATTTGCAAGTGCTTGGTCGGCCATGGAAGATGTCGATCCTGAAAACGGTGGGCTCTACATTTATCCAAGAAGCCATTTGGAGGAGATACTTCCAGTTGCTGATACGGATATAATCAAAAATGCTAGCTATAACGATATTCATGTAACACACCAATCATCGGTTCTCCCTGAAGGCCGATACCAGAAGCTTGACCTCTTTATACCACGGGGTAGTGTCGTCTTTATTCATGGGCACCTTGTACATGGATCATACCCGAATACTTCCCATGATCGTTTCCGCCGTTCACTCCTCGTGACCTATCTGCGTCAAGGAGCGCCTTTCCGAAAAGGCCGGGACAATAAACGTCAAATAACGAATTGCTACGATGCTCGATAAAAAAACCGAAAACCAGGCCGCTTACGAACTCGCCGCTTCGAGTTGGGGCCCGGAGGAGTTTGCCGCCATCGAGCGCGTTGTTTTCAGCAACCGTTTTACCATGGGGCCGGAGGTCGCCTGTCTGGAAGAGGAATTCGCGGCTTGGCACGACAAGAAATACGGGGTCATGGTCAATTCGGGCTCATCCGCTAATCTCGTTGCCGTCGCCAGCCTGTTTTACCGGACACACCGCCCCTTGCAACGGGGCGATGAAGTCATCGTTCCGGCCATATCCTGGGCGACAACGTATCATCCCCTGCAGCAGTACGGCCTGCGTCTACGTTTCGTCGATGTCGATCTTGAAACGTTCAACATGGACGTTACTAAACTCGAATCCGCCCTGACCCCAAAAACGCGCATGATCGTCGCCGTCAGCATTCTTGGGAATCCGGCCGCCCTCGATCGTATTCGCGCGTTTGCCGATGCCCATGGCCTGATTTTATTGGAAGACAACTGCGAATCGCTGGGGGCCGAGCTTTCCGACGGACGTAAGACAGGAACCTTCGGCGATCTTAATACATTCAGTTTCTTCTTTTCTCATCATATCGCCACGATGGAAGGCGGCATGGTGTTGACCGACGACCCCGAATTGCGTGATTTGCTTCTCAGCCTGCGCGCCCACGGATGGACCCGTGAACTACCGCCGGGATCGTCGCTGTATTCGGCCGGCGATGACGATTTTTTTGAGGCCTACCGGTTTATTCTCCCCGGTTACAATGTTCGCCCCATGGAAATGGCGGGTGCGATCGGCCGAGAGCAACTTAAGAAGCTTCCCCGCTTCCTCTCGGAGCGGCGTAGAAATCTGGCTTTATTCCAACGCTTATTCGCTGACGATAAACGGTTCCTCATTCAACGGGAAAATGGAAACAGCTCGAGCTTTTGTTTCCCGATTGTCCTGAACCCGGAACTCCGTCCCGACCGGGACCGCATATTCTCCTCCCTAAGAAAGGCCGGCATTGGCTTTCGGATGGTGACGGGCGGTTGTTTCCCCCGCCATGACGCAATACGGCATTTTGACTATGAAATCGTCGGCAACCTGAATAACGCCAACGCTATTCATGATTACGGCTTTTTCATCGGAAATCACCCCTTCGATCTGACCAAAGAGATCGAAAGCGCCCATCAAATCCTTGACGAGGTGTTCAATTAGCTCATGACATATTCAATTCTTGTTACCGGCGGTGCGGGGTATCTGGGCTCAACGTTGGTTCCGGAACTTCTCGGCGCAGGCCATCGGGTTACGGTAATCGACAATTTCATGTTTCGGCAGAATTCGTTCGGGCACATTTGCCATAATCCGAATTTTGATGTTATCCGCGGCGATGCGAGAAACATGGAAGTGCTGAAACCATTTCTCAAGAAAGCCGATATCGTTATTCCCCTGGCCGCTTTGGTCGGCGCACCCATGTGCGATGCCGATCGGATCGGCGCCGAGACCACGAATCGAGATGCCGTTATCGATCTCCTCAAATTTCTTAGTTCCGAACAACGCATTCTGATGCCGATCACCAACTCCGGTTACGGCATCGGCGAGAAAGGAAAAGAATGCACGGAAGAATCACCGCTCAGACCGATTTCGCTTTATGGCACGACCAAGGTCGAGGCCGAACGAGCCGCTCTCGACCGGGGTAACGCCATTAGCTTTCGCCTAGCAACGGTTTTCGGTGTATCCCCTCGGATGAGAGTTGATCTCCTGGTCAACGATTTCGTTTATCGCGCCGTTAATGATCGGGCCGTGGTTCTATTTGAGTCTCACTTCAAGCGTAATTACATCCATGTGCGCGATGTCGCCCTGGCATTTGTCCACGGTATCGACAATTTCGAAGCCATGTGCGGCATGCCATATAATGTCGGCTTATCAGACGCAAACTTGTCGAAATGGGAACTCTGTGAGAAAATACAAAAGCATTTGCCGAAATTCGTGTTTTTAGAAGCTGAAATCGGCGAAGATCCCGATAAACGGGATTATATTGTTTCCAATGCGCGCATTGAAGCGACGGGATATCGCCCTCATTTTTCACTGGATGATGGAATTCAGGAATTAATTAAAGGGTATCAAATGATCCGGAATACCGTTTACGGCAACGTTTAATTGCCGATGGCTCGTTATTGGCCCCAAGCCATATAAACGAACTGCGATATTAGCATCATGAACGATATTAAAATCGGACTTGTCCAGATCAACAACAGCTTTTCAGGGCAGAACTATCTGCCCTATTCCGTGGCGTGCCTGCAAAGCTACGCTATGGCCAGGGCCCAGCGACCGGAGCGCTATCATTTCCTACCCCCAATATATAAACGCATTCCCATTCGCGACGCCGTCTCGCATGTAAAAGACGCAGATGTCGTCGGTTTCAGTAGTTATGTCTGGAACGCGCAGATTTCGCTGGAAACGGCACGCCGCATCAAGGAACAACGGCCCGAAACGTTAATCGTTTTCGGCGGCCCCCAGGTTCCGGATCAACCGGAGGCCTTTCTTACGGAGAACCCCTTCATAGATATTGTCGTTCTTAATGAAGGGGAAAAGATTTTTCTCCAGATCCTTGAAGGCTATCCGGAACGAAATTGGCCTGAATTACCCAGTGTCAGCTTTTTTGATCAAGATAGAAACTTTGTCAGAAATCCGAACGGCTCTCGTATGCGCGATCTCGAAGAACTTCCATCACCATTTCTGAACGGCATTTTCGATACCCTTTTAAAACAAAATCCGAGTGAACATTGGATCGGCTTATGGGAAACAAACCGGGGTTGCCCTTTTCAGTGCACGTTCTGCGATTGGGGCTCTGCAACAGCCGCGAAGCTCAATAAATTCGAGAATGATCGATTGTTTCAGGAAATCGACTGGTTTGCGAAAAACCGTGTCGAATACATTTTCTGCTGCGATGCTAATTTTGGCATTCTCAAAAGAGACATCGAGATTGCGGAATACGTCGCCAAAGCAAAAGAAAAAACCGGCTTCCCGCAAGCACTATCGGTCCAAAACACCAAGAATGCGACAGAACGCGCATATTCAACCCAGAAAATCCTATCGGATTCAGGGCTTAACAAAGGCGTCGCGCTGTCGATGCAAAGCGTAGATTCGCACACGCTTGAAAATATCAAACGTCAGAATATTTCCTTGGAAACCTATCTCGAGTTACAACGTCGCTTTACACGAGATAAAGTAGAGACTTATTCCGATTTGATTCTGGCGTTGCCGGGCGAAACTTACGATTCCTTCACGAATGGCGTGAATACCCTTATAGAGACGGGGCAGCACAATCGTATTCAATTCAACAATCTGTCGATTCTCCCCAATGCCGAAATGGGTGATCCTGAGTACATCAAAAAGTTCGGCATCACGACGATTAAGTCGGAGATCATTAATATTCACGGTTCGCGCGAGGAACTAGACGATGATGTGCCGGAAATTCAGGACCTTGTGGTCGCGACGCATTCAATGCCACTCGAAGATTGGCGCCGTACGCGGGCTTTTTGTTGGATGACGGCCTTTCTTCACTTCGATAAAATTCTGCAAATGCCGCTGATTGTCGTTCATGAGCTCTCCGGTATTTCTTATCGCAATCTGATTGAATCTTTCCTCGATGTCGATAGAGGGTTGTATCCTGTTATTGCTGACATTCGAGACTTTTTCCTAAAGGAAGCCGCCAACATTCAAAATGGCGGCGCCGAGTACGTTTATTCCGAAAAGTATCTTGGAATCTACTGGCCTGCCGACGAATACGTGTTCATTAAACTGACCGCTGAAAATAAATTTCAGGAATTTTATGCCGAAGCAAAAAAATTGATGCATGCCCTGATTCAAGAACGAAATGTCAACATTCCCTTTTCTGCTGTCGACGATGCTATAAAACTTAACGGCGCATTGGTCAAACAGCCCTTCGTCGGCGACGATACGAGAATTGAGACGGAATATAATATTGCTGAATTCTGGCGTTCTATTCGTGAAGGAGGCAACGTGCCGCTCCAGCCGGTACACACAACCGTCGAGATCAACCGCAGCGCTGCCTATTATGAAAATTTCAACAGATGGTGTCGTGAGGTCGTCTGGTGGGGCAATAAGAAAGGCGCTTATCTTTACGGTAATCAAACCGTTGAGCGTCAGCTGGCAGGCCATTATTAAAATCAAGCTGCTTCGGGTCCTTTTGAAACGCTTCTTACATATTTGTTTAACGTGAAATATCGACCTCTCGGCAGATCAGGAGTTCTGGTTTCGGAAATCGGCTTTGGAGCCTGGGGCATCGGCGGCGCCACACCGGGCGCAACGAGTTATGGTTTAACCGACGATGACGTATCCTTGCGGGCATTGCGCTATGCCGTTGAAGATGGCATTACCTTCTTCGATACATCATCTGCCTATGGCTATGGACATAGTGAAAAACTGATCGGCCAAGCCTTTAAAGGTTTTCGTGGTAAAGTTGTCATTGCTACCAAGGCGGGAATTCTTCGATACGGAGAGCCGCCTGATTTTTCACCGAAATTTCTGCGACGTTCTCTTGAAGCAAGTCTCGCTAGGCTACAAACCGATTACGTCGATTTGTTTCAGTTGCATAATCCTCCTACGGCTACCCTGAACGACTGCGGTAAAATTTTAGAGATCGCAGACGCTTTACGTCAGGAAGGCAAAATTCGCTCTTTCGGTGTATCGGTGCGCACACCCGAAGACGGCTACCGCGCTATTCAAGCTCTACGACCAGATGCAATTCAGGTAAATTTTAATCTTCTCGACCAACGCATCATCGATTCGGGCCTTCTTCATTTCGCTGGGGAAACCGACACGGCTCTGATCGCTCGCACTCCGCTTTGCTTTGGATTTCTAACAGGAACGATTGATGCCGACACCCGTTTCGACGAGCGTGACCATCGTAGCCGTTGGCCACGCACGCAAATCAAACGATGGGCCGTTGGCGGTCGCCGCATGCGAAACTGTATGACACTGGGCGACGGAGAAACCGAAAGCCAGTTTGCCCTACGATTTTGCCTTTCTTTTCCCGAAGTGGCATCCGTCATCCCTGGGATGCTTACCGAAGAGGAAGTGCGCGAAAATGTTCAAGCCAGCCGTCTTGGTCCGCTTTTGCCATCTCTTCAAAAAAAAATCGCCAAAGTATATTGCGAGATCGAATTATTCGGAGACGATGCTCCCGCCGACCTTGGTAAGGTCGCCACACACTGATGCCTGCATCGAAAAATGCCGTCGTGATCGTTACGGGCGCCAGCCGCGGCATCGGCGCGGCTATTGCCTGCCGTGCAGCTGAAACTGGTTACAGCGTTATCGTCAACTACAGCGTTGATCGCACCGGAGCCGACAATGTTGTCGAGGGCATTATATCCCGAGGAGGCCGTGCGTTGCCGGTACAGGCCAATATCCGCAACGAAGAAGACATCATCCGTCTGTTTGATGCGGCAGAGAACGAATTCGGCCCGATCACGGCACTGGTCAATAATGCCGGCATAGCAGGGCCTGCCGTGCCTGTAACCGAGATTTACGCGGAAGATCTACGTGATTTACTGAATGTCAATCTATACGGCCCCTTTCTTTGCGCTCGCGAGGCCGTGCGGCGAATGACGCCACACGGGCGGGGCTCTATCGTTAATGTATCCTCAACTGCCGCTGTCGGTGGCGGTGCGGGGCGCTTTGTCGCCTATGCCGCCACCAAAGCCGGCCTTGAAACGATGACCATCGGGCTGGCCCGCGAAGCCGGACCGCTCGGCATTCGTATCAACGCGATTCAACCAGGTAGAATAGAAAGCGGCATGGCTAATACCGCCGCACAATCCGAAGATATCGAACGCTTTATTCAATCCGTGCCCTTGCGTCGCCTCGGATTACCTGAAGAGGCCGCCAACGCCGTCCTGTGGCTGCTTTCCGAGGAAGCTTCTTACGTAAATGGTGCCGTCGTACCGATTTCGGGGGGACGGTAGCATCATGGCAGCTATAAAAATTCTTGTTTGCGGTGCGACCGGTTTCATCGGCCGAAATATTGCCGAGTCTCTAGCCAACGACAATCATTACGAAGTCATCGGCACATGCTGGTCGCGTGATGGATTCAATCATCCCCGCATTCGTTTCGTTCGAGTCGACTTAACGGACCCACGACAAGTCAACAAAATAATCAAAGATGTCGATGTCGTGGTGCAAGCAGCTGCGACGACCTCGGGTGCAGGTGACATCATCAACAAACCTTACATCCATGTTACCGATAACGCGGTGATGAATTCGCATATCTTGCGTGCCGCTTTCGAACATAAGACTAAGCATCTGATCTTCTTTAGTTGCACGATTATGTATCCGTCTTCGGAGGCTCCCCTTCTCGAATCTGATTTTAATGAAAATACCGAGATTAACCCGCGCTATTACGGAGCTGCTTGGACGAAGGTCTATATCGAAAAAATGTGTGAATTCTTTTCGCGGATATCGGAAAGTAAATTCACTGTTTTGCGGCATTCGAATATCTACGGCCCTCATGACAAATTCGATCTTGAGCGGTCGCACGTTTTCGGCGCCACCGTAACCAAGGTCATGACCGCATCCGGCGGAAACATGATGGTCTGGGGCAATGGCGAAGAAGAACGCGATTTGCTTTATATTGATGATTTGGTCACCGCGGTGCAGGCAGCCCTCAATCGACAATTGGCGCCGTTTGGATTGTATAATATAGGAAGCGGAAAAGCCGTTTCGGTCAAAACGTTAGTCGAAAAGATCATTCGCGCCTCGGGACGAACGCTAACCATAGAATACGACCTCTCCATGCCGACGATCAAAACCGGCCTCTGCGTCGATTGCGGCAAAGCCGCCACCGAACTGGGGTGGCGACCGACCGTTACGCTGGATGAAGGTATTGCCCGAACGGTGGAATGGTACCGCCGCCATGTTTCATCAACCCAATCGATGAAGAAAACGAATACCGCATGAAGCAAAATTTCAGAACCGCCCTCATTACAGGTATTGCCGGATCGGGCGGCAGCTATCTGGCAGATTACATTGTCGAGAATCATCCCGACGTTTCGCTTCATGGCATTGCGCGCTGGCATTCAACCACCGTTCCGCACAATCTGAAAATGAGTATAGATAAAATCGCCCTTCACGAGTGTGACCTTACGGATTTTTCCAGTGTCTTCGCCGTTTTGCGCGACTCCAAGCCTGATGTGGTTTTCCACATTGCCTCGCACGCGAACGTCTGGGCTTCCTTTAAAACTCCACTGTCGGTCATTCATAACAACGTCATGTCCACGGCAAATCTTTTAGAAGCGATTCATCTCTCCGAACTGGATCCTGTCGTCCAAATCTGCAGCACATCGGAAGTCTACGGTCAAGTTGATCCCAAAAATGTTCCCATTACCGAGAATTGCCCGCATAATCCATCGAGCCCATATGCTGTTTCGAAAGTGACTCAGGATCATCTCGGTTATACGTATTTCCGCAGTTACGGCATGAAAATCATCAGAACACGTATGTTCGCTTATCTTAATCCCCGGCGCACAGACCTGTTCGCGACATCCTTCGCGCTGCAGGTTGCTCGGATCGAAGCGGGCCTGCAGAAAGAACTGCGGCACGGCAATCTCGATAGCACGCGCACGCTGATCGATGTTCGAGATGCGATGGAGAGTTACTGGGTAGCCGCCGAAAAGGGACGCCCCGGCGAAGTTTATAACATCGGCGGGACGACTGTGATCAAAGTTGGCGAATTTCTCGATGTGTTGAAACGCCTGGCCCGGTGCAAGATTCCGTCTCGACTTGATCCGGTGTTGTTGCGCCCGGCCGATGTCACCTTACAAATTCCCGATACGTCGAAGTTCGAGCGCGAAACCGGTTGGAAGACCCGATATTCTTTTGACGAAAGCATCGCCTTTCTTCTGGATCGGTGCCGGGAAACGGTGGCACAAGAAGTTTCCCGCTCGTCTTGATAATATCGGATCAAGCCACCCGCATGTGTCTTCACGACATCGACATTGCCATTCTTGCCGGCGGCCTGGGAACCCGTCTGCGCTCCGTATTGGATGACAGAACCCCAAAAATTCTAGCCCAGGTGAACGGGCATCCTTTCCTGGATCATCTACTTGATTGGCTGGCCGCCTATGGCGCCCGCCGCATCATACTATGCCTTGGTTATCTGGCGGATCGCGTGTCTGAACACTTGGAAACGATTGAGGCGCCATGCGAGATCGTCATTAGCATCGAACCCAGCCCGCAAGGGACGGCCGGTGCCCTACGTCATGCCCGTCGACATCTTCGAACTGATCCCGTCTTGGTGCTCAATGGAGACAGCTTTGTAGGAGCCGATCTTTGCGCTTTCCTCGCCGCTTATGGTAATACATCCGCACAAACCGGCCTGATCTGCACCAAGGTGTCCGACACCAGCCGATACGGCAAGGTTCATATCGCGCCGAATAACACTGTTGTCTCCTTCGCCGAAAAGACCGGAGAAAATAAAGCCGGGTATATCAACGCCGGCGTTTATCTCCTGAGTGCAGATTTACTCGACACTATCGCAGCCGGAGCGGCCAGTTCGTTGGAACGCAATGTGTTTGCAAGCTTGCCGCCGGGACAGATATTTGTCTTTAAAGGCAGTTTTCCCTTCATTGATATAGGCACGCCAACCGATCTGGTCCGGGCTAATACAATCCTGTCTCATAACCTTTCAATCACGCACAGGCCATAATGATCATTACGCGAACTCCCTTCAGGATTTCTTTCTTCGGCGGCGGAACGGACTATCCCGATTGGTTTCGAGAGAACGGTGGCGCTACGCTAGCGACGTCAATTGACAAGTACTGCTATTTAAGCGTGCGTTACTTGCCGCCATTTTTTGAGACAAAACACCGAATCGTTTATTCGATCGTCGAGTTGTCGAGTCGTATCGAAGATATAAAACATCCCGTCGTACGAGCTCTTCTCTTGGAAGCCAATTCGGACAAAGGGTTTGAAATACACCATAATGGCGACTTGCCTGCCCGTTCCGGGCTTGGTT
>JAVJPD010000527.1:0-8116 GCA_040216475.1 Rhodospirillales bacterium | reverse complement strand
CGAGGTCTACCGGACGGTCGGCGAGAAGAACAACGCCATCGTCGACCTGATCGAGGATTGCCACAAACTCAAACAGCCCGTTCTGGTCGGCACGGTCAGCATCGAGAAATCCGAACAGCTCGCAGGCCTGCTCAAGAAACGCAAAATCCCGCACCACGTGCTGAACGCCCCCTACCACGAGCAGGAAGCCTTCATCATCGCCCAGGCCGGCGCGCCCGGCGGCGTGACCATCGCCACCAACATGGCCGGGCGCGGCACCGATATTCAGCTCGGCGGCAACCTCGACATGCGCATTGCCCAGGAAGCGCCCGAGGACATGCCGGCCGATCAGCGCGAGAAGAAAATCGCCGAGATCAAGGCCGACATCGAAGCAAAGCGGAAAATCGTGCTTGAGGCCGGCGGCCTTTACGTCGTCGGCACCGAACGCCACGAAAGCCGACGCATCGACAACCAGTTGCGCGGCCGTTCCGGCCGCCAGGGCGACCCCGGCGGCTCGAAGTTCTTCCTGTCGCTTGAGGACGACCTGATGCGCATTTTCGGCTCCGAGCGCATCGACGGCATGCTCAAGAAGCTCGGCCTCGAAGAAGGCGAGGCGATCATGCACCCGTGGGTCAACAAGGCCCTTGAAAAGGCCCAGGAGAAGGTCGAGGAGCGCAACTTCGAGATCCGCAAGAACCTGCTCAAGTTCGACGACGTCATGAACGACCAGCGCAAGGTGATCTACGAACAGCGCAAGGAAATGATGACGTCCGACGACGTCTCGCAAGACCTCAAGGACATGCGACATCAGGTAATCGACGACCTGGTCGCGAGCTACATTCCCGAAAAGGCCCTGCCCGAGCAGTGGAACGTTTCGGCCCTGCACGGGGAAATCCTGCGCATCTTCGGCCTCGACCTGCCGATCGCCGAGTGGGCCAAGGAGGAAGGCATCGCGGACGCGGAAATCCACGAGCGCATCGAGGATCTCACCAACCGCCAGTACGCCGAAAAGGTTGCCAACTACGGCGCCGAGCTGATGCGCAACGTCGAGAAGAGCGTTCTTCTACAGGTGCTCGATCAGACCTGGAAGGAACATCTCCTCACGCTCGATCACCTGCGCCAGGGCATCGGCCTGCGCGCCTACGGCCAACGCGACCCGCTCAACGAATACAAGAGCGAGGCCTTCGAGATGTTCTCCACCATGCTCGAAAACCTGCGCGAGCGCACCACGATGACGCTCGCTCATATCGAGTTCGAATTCGAGAACGAGGACGCCCTGTCATTTGCCCATCCGCACCAGCAGATGATCGAAACCCGCGACGATCCGGCTTTTCAGTTTTTGGAAGGCGAATCGGACGACGGAACCGCGTTTGCGCAAGGCGGCGACGTCGCGACCGTAACGCCGGTGCGCTCGCGCAACGCCGCCGCCGAGATCGACCCGAACGACCCCGAAACCTGGGGCCGGGTATCGCGCAACGCCCCCTGCCCGTGCGGCTCGGGCAAGAAGTACAAGCACTGCCACGGCAAGATGGGCTAGATCGGATCATGATTTATCGGAAACTCTGTTTGGTTCCGATAAATCATATGAATCCGATCGACATCAATAAGTTAGAGCCGATTCACACGGTTGTCGGATCGCCACTTCGGGGGCATGGCGATTCCGACTAACCATGACCGGCTCTAAGCCCGGCTTACGCCAGCCCTTTCTTCCCCATTTCGAGGAATTTCGTGCGCCGGCGCGCTTTCAAGGTATCGCGGCCGAGCGAGGCTAACGGCGCGAGCGCCTGCTCCAAGGCGTCGCCGACGGCCTGAAGCACTTCCTGGGCGCGCCGGTGCGCGCCGCCTACGGGCTCGGGCACGATTTTATCGATCACGCCGAGCTGCAGCAGGTCCTGCGCCGTCAGTTTCAGTTCCTCGGCGGCCGTCTCGCGCGCCTTGTCGCCGTCGCGCCACAAAATCGAGGCGCACCCTTCCGGCGAAATCACCGAATAGATCGCGTGTTCGAGCATGATCACCGTGTTCGCCGCCGCCAAGGCCATGGCGCCGCCCGAGCCGCCCTCGCCGATGATGACGCTGATCATCGGCACGCGCAGCTTCAGGCATGTTTCCGTCGAACGCGCGATGGCTTCCGCCTGGCCGCGCGCCTCGGCGTCGACGCCGGGATAGGCGCCCGCCGTGTCGACCAACGTGATGACCGGCAAGTTGAATTGATCGGCAAGCCGCATCAGGCGTTGCGCCTTGCGATAACCCTCGGGCCGCGCCATGCCGAAGTTGTGCAGAACCCGGCTGTCGGTGTCGTTGCCCTTTTCGTGGCCCAACACCATCACCGAACGGCCGCGGAAACGGCCCATGCCGCCGATGATCGCCTTGTCCTCGGCGAAGGTGCGGTCGCCGGCGAGCGCGGTGAAATCCGTGATCAGGGCGCCGATGTAATCGACCGTATGCGGCCGCTCGGGATGGCGCGCGACCTGGGTCTTCTGCCACGGCGTGAGCTTGGCGTAGGTCTGCTCCAGCAAGCGGGCGGCGCGCGTCTCGAGCTTGCCGACCTCCTCAGCGACGTTCATGCCGCTTTGGTCGGTCTGATGGCGCAGCTCCTCGATCTTGCCCTCGATCTCGGCGATCGGTTCTTCGAAATCCAGAAAGTTCGGCATACCCACTCTTTACCATATGAAAGGCCGCGCATTCTAGGGATCGGGGATTCATTTGTCACGGCCACAAAGCACGCCGGAAACTCAATGAAAACCCAATGAAACCATGGCGCCTTTCCGAAATATCGTGCAAAAATCGACGATACGCCAACGCTTACAGGAATTGAATCCGAGGATGCCATGAGCAAGAAACCCGTCGTCGTCGCCGGACGCAAACTGCCCGAGGCGGTCGAAGCGCGTTTGACGCGCGATTACGACGCCCGGCTCAATCCCGGCGACACGCTCTATACGTCCGACGAACTGATTGCCTTGTGTGACGGCGCCGACGCGATCCTGCCGTGCCACACCGAGCATCTCGGCGCCGAGGTGATCGCCCGCCTGCCCGGCGGCATCAAGGCCATCGCGAATTTTTCCGTCGGCTACGATCACGTCGACACGGCCGCGGCCAAGAAGCGCGGCATCATCGTCACCAACACGCCCGACGTACTGAGCGATGCCACCGCCGAGATCGCCATGCTGCTGTTGCTCGGTGCCGCCCGGCGCGCCCACGAAGGCGAGAAAACCATGCGCGAGGGTTTGTGGGACAGCTGGAGCCCGACCTTCATGCTCGGCACGCAGGTGAGCGGCAAGCGCCTCGGCATCGTCGGCATGGGCCGCGTCGGCCAGGTGATGGCGAAACGCGCGCGCGGCTTCGACATGGAAATTCATTACTACAACCGACGCCGCTTGGAAGCGGGCGCGGAAGCCGGCGCCGTCTATTACGACTCGCCGGAGAAGCTGTTCCCCCACTGCGATTTTCTATCCCTGCACTGCCCGGCGACGCCGGAGACCGAAAACTTTCTCAATGCCGAACGCATTACATTGCTGCCCGACGGCGCCATCGTGGTGAACACGGCGCGCGGCGCCATCGTCGATGAGCCCGCCCTTGTCGCGGCGCTGCAATCGGGCAAGATCGCCGCCGCCGGGCTCGACGTATTCGCCAAGGAACCGACGCAGAACTGCGCCTTCAAGGACCTGGCGAATACCTTCCTGCTGCCCCATCTCGGCAGCGCCACCGTGGAGACCCGCAACGCCATGGGCTTTCGCGCGCTCGATAACCTCGATGCGGTTTTCGCGGGCCGCGAACCGAAAGACCGGGTCGCCTGACCCGGTTTTTTGCGGCTCCCCCCGTGCGGTGCGAACCAATGCCCGTAAAGGTCGCGCATGATCGTTGCTTTTTCCGGGAAACCCCTTGAGGTCCACCGATAAATGCTCAAGAGTATACGGTATACATAAAAAGAATACTCAAGACCGACAGGCGACAACGGTTCACGAAACGGGAGGTGCGATCATGAGCACGCAGAATTCTGTCTCCAAGACATCCGAATCGAAAACGCAAGCCCGGCGCAAGTTCCTCAAGCTCGGCGGCGCCGTCGCGGCCGGCACCGCGGCGACGATCGCATTCCCGCAGGTCTCGCGGGCGCAAACGGTGACGCTGAAGATGCAGGGCGCCTGGGGTAAGGCCGACATCTTCAACGAAATGGCCCAGGAATACGTCGCCCGCGTCAACGCCATGGCGGGCGGGCGGCTGAAGATCGACTATCTGCAATCGGGCGCGGTCGTGAAGGCGTTTCAGGTGCAGGACGCGGTTCATAAAGGCGTTCTCGACGCCGGTCATCAGGTCAGCGCGTACTGGTACGGCAAGCACCGCGCGGCGTCGCTGTTCGGCACCGGGCCCGTCTTCGGACAAAACGCCCATCACACGCTCGCCTGGATTCACCGCGGCGGCGGCCAAGAGCTGTATGAGGAACTGGTGCAGAAGATCCTCAAGCTCAACGTCGTCGGCTTCTTCGCGATGCCGATGCCGACCCAGCCGCTCGGCTGGTTTTCCAAGCCGATCAAGACGGCAAAGGACCTCGACGGCCTGAAGTACCGCACCGTCGGCCTCGCGACCGACATCATGAAAGAGATCGGCCTCAGGGTGCGCCAATTGCCGGGC
Organism: Rhodospirillales bacterium; assembly: GCA_040216475.1. GTDB lineage: Bacteria > Pseudomonadota > Alphaproteobacteria > Rhodospirillales > CALINB01 > CALINB01. The sequence goes on along the minus strand of JAVJPD010000527.1, from coordinate 3,511 downwards.
GGCGAGATCGTGCCCGCGCTCGAACGCGGCGTGATCGAGGCGTTCGAGTACAACAACCCGACGTCCGATTCCCGCTTCGGCGCGCAGGACGTCCGCAAGGTCTACATGATGGGCAGCTACCACCAGGCCGCCGAATTCTTCGAGATCATCTTCAACAAGGGCAAGTTCGAGAAGCTGCCGAAGGAGCATCAGGCGATCCTGAAATACGCCGCCGAGGCCGCCAGCACGGCGAACTTCTCGACCGCGATGGAAAACTATTCCAAGGACCTGCAAACCCTGATCAAGAAACACAAGGTCAAGGTCAGCCGAACCCCGCAGGCGGTGATGAAAAGCCAGCTCGCGGCCTGGGACAAGGTGCTGAAGGATTTCATGAAGGACCCGTTCTTCAAGAAGGTCGTCGAGTCGCAACGCGAATTCGCCCACCGCGTCGCCTACTACGAACTGATGAACGCGGCCGATTACAAACTCGCTTACGAACACTACTTCCCCGGCGAACTCGGTTTTTAGATCGGCCGGGATCGAGTCCCGTGGCGAACAATCATAACCGGGGGTCGTGTCTCCGTTTCAACCTCACCCTGAGCTTGTCGAAGGGTGAGGTTAAGGAGGGCCGCCGGGAATGCCTCATCCCGAGCCTGTCGAAGGATGGGCATTCCAGTCCGAATTTCAAACTGAAACACTACCTAACCGGGCAGCGCGCTTGTCGCGTCGTCCGTTTTTGTTCATGATCGGGCGTTTTAGGGCCGGTCATGATTTATCGGAACCAAAGATTGTTTCCGATCAATCATGATCCGATCTAGCCTTCAGGGGGGCCGATGAGGCGCTATATCGATTTCGTGGAAAGCATCAGCACGTGGACCGGCAAGGCGTTCGCCTGGTGCATCCTGATCATGGCGCTCGCGATCACCTATGAAGTGTTCGTCAGCAAGGTGTTCCGCGAACCGACCGAATGGGCCTTCGACATCAGCTACATCATGTACGGCGCGCTGTTCATGATGGCGGGCGCCTATACCCTCTCACGCGACGGCCATGTGCGCGGCGACGTCGTCTATCGCCTCTGGAAACCCAAGACCCAGGCCGCCGTCGAGCTGGTCCTCTATTTTCTGTTCTTCTTTCCCGGCATTCTGGCGCTCATGTTCGCCGGGCTCGAATACGCCCTCGAATCCTGGGGTTACACGGAAAAGAGCATCTACAGTCCGCTCGGCGTACCGATCTACCCGTTCAAGACCATCATCCCCGTCGCCGGGGCGCTGCTCTTCTTCCAGGGTACGGCGGAGGTACTGCGCTGCGTGATCTGCCTGCAAACGGGTTCCTGGCCGCCGCGGCGCACGGACGTCGAGGAAATGGAAAGCGTCCTCCTCCATCACAAGGAAGACGAAACGCAGTGGGCCCGCGAGCACGGCGGCTCCGCGGGGGAATCACGCGGATGACCGACCCTCAAATCGCCATCTCCATGCTCGTGATCTTCATCCTCACGATCCTGCTCGGTTTTCCGATCTGCTTTACCCTGATCGCCATGGGCGTCGGCTTCGGCTATTACGCCTATTACCAGCCGGAACAATTGTTCTTCGACAACCGCATCTTCGATCTGCTCGTGAATCAAACGTATTCGGTCATGGCGAACGACGTGCTGACCGCGGTACCGTTGTTCCTGTTCATGGGCTACATCGTCGAGCGCGCGAACATCGTCGACCGGCTGTTTCATACCCTGCAGATCGCGGCACGGCATCTGCCGGGCTCGATGGCCGTCGCCGCGATGGCGACCTGCGCCTTGTTCGCGACCGCGACCGGCATCGTCGGCGCCGTCGTCACGCTGATGGGCCTGCTCGCCTTTCCGGCCATGCTGAAGGCGCGCTACGACACCAGTTTCTCCGCCGGCGTGATCTGCGCGGGCGGCTGCCTCGGCATTCTGATTCCGCCGAGTATCATGCTGATCGTCTATGCCGCCACCGCCGGCATCTCGGTGGTGCGCCTCTATGCCGGCGCCATGCTGCCCGGCCTGCTGCTGGCCGGGCTCTACATGGTTTACGTGGTCGGCCGCGCGGCGCTGAATCCGAAACTCGCGCCGCCGCCCGATAAGGAAGCGACCGACATCCATTGGACCAAAGTCACGGTGATGATGCTCACCTCCTTCTTCCCGCTCGCGGTGCTGATCCTCTGCGTACTCGGCGCGATCCTGTTCGGCTGGGCGACGCCCTCGGAAGGGGCCGCCGTCGGCGCCTTCGGCGGCCTGGTGCTGGCCGCCGCCTACCGGGCGCTCACCTGGGACCGCTTGAAGGAATCCGTGTATCTCACCGTGCGAACCTCGGCGATGGTGTGCTGGCTGTTCGTCGGCTCTTGGACGTTCGCATCCGTCTTTTCCTATCTCGGCGGGCACAAACTGATCGAGGAATTCGTACTCGGCATGAACATGAGCCCGATCATGTTCCTGATCATGGCGCAGGCGATCATCTTCCTGCTCGGCTGGCCCTTGGAGTGGAGCGAAATCATCATCATCTTCGTGCCGATTTTCCTGCCGATGCTCAAATTCTTCGGCATCGATCCGCTGTTCTTCGGCATCCTGGTCGCGCTGAATCTGCAGACCTCGTTCCTGACCCCGCCCATGGCGATGGCGCCATACTATCTCAAGGGGGTGGCGCCCCCGCATGTGCAACTCATGCAAATCTTCAAGGGCTGCATGCCGTTTCTCTCGATGGTCTTGCTCGCCATGGTGCTGCTCTATAACTTTCCGGGCCTCACCCACTGGCTGCCGACCGTGCTGTACGGGAAATAAACGATGGATTTAGCCGAGCTCGACGCACTCAGTGCCCGCGACATGATCCGCGACGGCGAGATCAACCCGGTCGAACTGACCGAAGCCTGCCTCGCGCGCATCGACGAGCACGAGGATGCGGTGCGGGCCTGGTCCCATCTCGATCCCGATCATGCGCTGGCGCAGGCGCAGGCCCTGTACGAAGCCCAGCAGACCGGCGCGCCGCTCGGCCCCCTGCACGGCATTCCCGTCGGCATTAAAGACATCTTCGACACCTTCGACATGCCGACGGAAAACGGCTCGCCGATCTACGCGGGACGCACGCCGGAGCGCGATTGCACGGCGGTCGCCAAACTGCGCGAGGCCGGCGCCATCATCATGGGCAAAACCGTGACCACCGAGTTCGCCACCCACTTTCCCGGCAAGACCCGCAACCCGCACAATCCGGCCCATACCCCGGGCGGTTCCTCCAGCGGTTCGGCCGCGGCGGTGGCGTGCTCGATGGCCCCGCTCGCGATCGGCACCCAGACCAACGGCTCGGTGATCCGGCCCGCCTCCTTCTGCGGTACCGTCGGCTTCAAGCCGACCTGGGGCAAAATCTCGCGCCACGGCGTCTTCAAGCTCTCGCACATTCTCGATCACGTCGGCGTATTCGCACGCACCGTGAACGACGCGGCCCTGATTGCCGAGGCCTTGTTCGGATACGACCCCCACGACACCGCGACCCGTCCGGTCGCGAAACCGGCACTGCTCGACGTCGCG
>JAVJPD010000526.1:0-8780 GCA_040216475.1 Rhodospirillales bacterium | reverse complement strand
CAAGTACATCGTCGGTCATTCCGACGCCATGCTCGGCATGATTACCACCACCGAGGAACTGTATCGCAAGGTGAAGGTCGCGGTGCTGTCGCTGGGCTATGCCGCCGCGCCCGATGATTGCTACCTTGGCCTTCGTGGATTGAGATCGATCAGCCCGCGCCTCGCGCGCCATGATGAGACCGGCAGGAAGCTCGCGCGCTGGTTCGAAGCCCGCCCCGAGACCGAGACCGTGCTGCACCCGGCCCTGCCGAGCTGCCCGGGCCACGAGATCTGGAAGCGCGACTTTACGGGTGCCTCCGGCCTGTTCGGCGTGGTGCTGAAGGAAGGGATCGGCAAGGACGCCCTCGCCGCCATGCTCGACGGCATGGCGTACTTCGGCATGGGCTTTTCCTGGGGCGGCTTCGAAAGCCTGATGATCCCGACCCACCCCGCCGACATGCGCGGCGTCACGCCGTGGCCGCACAAAGGCCCGAGCCTGCGCATCCACGCCGGCCTCGAGGACGCGGATGATCTGATCGAGGATTTGGAGAAAGGCTTCGCGCGGCTTAATTCGGCCGGCTAAGAAAATCCGCGCCGCGAGCCGGTCGCCTTCGCGGGATGTGGCACTTGTTGGCAAATTTTGCCAATCCTGCTACAATACCGATGTCGTCGGGAGAACCGTGAGATGCCGACCCGAAACATCAGCCTGACCCCCGAACTGGACGCCTTCATCGAAAAGGCGGTCGAAAAAGGCGAGTACCAGAACGCGAGCGAAGCCGTCCGCGACGCGCTGCGCGCCTTGCAGCAGCGGCGGCGGGAAGACGCGCTGAAGCTCAAGGCGCTGCGCCTGCACATCGAGGCCGGCGTCGAGGCGCTCGAACGGGGCGACTTCACCGATATCGAGGACTCGGACCTAGACGGCTATCTGCTCGGGCTCGCGGGCCCGCAAAAGGCTCACGCAAGCTGATCCGATGGCGCGTTTTCGCCTGGCGCGAACGGCGCAAACCGATCTCGCGCGCATTCTTTCGACCAGCGCCAAGCGGTGGGGGCCGCAAACCGCCCGCCGCTACGCCACCCTCCTCGCCGCGGCGTTGCGCGACATCGCGGCCGATCCCGAAGGGCCGATGAGCCGGGACCGCGCCGAACTCATGCCCGGCATCCGCAGCTTCCACATCCGGCACGCACGCGGCAACCATGCGTCCGCGAGCGTGCGGGAACCGGCGCACGTCCTTTACTACCGCATGGAACCGAGCCGGCACGTCGGCACGCGGCGCCGGCCGAAAAAACGACCGTAGGCCTTCCCCGCCCCGGCGCGGCCCGAAACAGATTTATGGCTTCAATAGTTGACAGAACCGCGCCGAGGCCCGATGGATAGGGCCGATTTTTGACGGATTTCATGATGAGCACGATCACCGACGCCACTATCGAGAAGGCCCTCGCGGCCATCGCCTTCGACGGCGACGGCCTGGTGCCCGCGATCGCCCAGCAGCACGACACGGGCGAGGTGCTGATGATGGCCTGGATGAACCGGGACGCCGTCGCCGAAACCCTGAAAACCGGGCAGGTCTGCTACTGGTCGCGCTCGCGCGGCAAGCTCTGGCGCAAGGGCGAAACCTCGGACCAAACCCAGGCGCTCAAGGAATTCCGCTGGGATTGCGACAATGATACCGTCCTCGTGCTGGTCGACCAGAAAGGCGTGGCCTGCCACACCGGGCGGCGCAACTGCTTCTTCAAAGCCATCCGCGACGGCCAGATCACGGAAATCGCCGAGGTCGAGGTCGACCCAGCCAAGCTCTACGGCTAAAAAGGCCGGAAACCGGAAAAGCCATAAAATTTTGGGAGGACCGCCGACATGATGACGCTTCTGGGACGCAAGAATTCGATCAATGTGCAAAAAGCCGCCTGGTGCCTGAACGAACTCGGCATGGACTACGAGCGGATCGACGTCGGCGGACCGTTCAAGTTCGACAACGACCCCGGCTATCTCGATAAAAATCCGAACGGCCTGGTGCCGACATTGATCGACGGCGATTTCGTGCTGTGGGAATCCCACGCTATCGTGCGCTATCTCTGCGAGAAGTCGGGCGATCCGAAATGGTATCCGGCCGATATCAAGAAACGCGCCGTCATCAGCCAATGGATGGACTGGGTACCGTATTCGCTGCGCAAAGCCCACTTCGCCGTGTTCTTCGCCATGGTGCGCCAGGCGCCGGAAAAACGCGATGCCGAGGCGATCGAGGAAGGCCGCCGGGAATGGGCCAAATACTTCGCCATGGCCGACGCCGAACTGGGCAAGCACGATTACATCGCCGGCGATGAAATATCGATGGCCGATCTCGTCCTCGGCCCGTTCGTTTATCGTTGGTACGCGCTCGACATCGAACACCCCGTGCAGAAGAACATGGAAGCCTATTACAAACGTTTGGCGGCGCGTCCCGCGTTCAAGGAACACGTGATGATGCCTCTTTCATAAGCTATTGAAACAACAATATTTTTTCGATATTCAAGGAACCCGCTCATGAACGACGACTTCGACCGCGACGGCCTCATCGAACTGCTGGGCAAGCTCAACAGCGACGACGACGAGGAAATTCTCAAAACCGTTAAAGCCTTGAAGGCCGGCATGAAGGCATCCGGTAAAACCTGGGACGATCTGATCGCGAATGCACCGCCGGACTCTTACGAAGCGGATGCGGATGCCGATGAAGACGATGTCGCCGATCTCGATGATGAAGACGAAGACGATGCCATCGAAGCCGTCCCCGCCGAAGATGCCGGCGACAACGAAGAAGCGCGCAAGATCATCGAGAAGATGCTGAGCAAGTTTCAGCTTTCGGCGCAGATGCGCGAAGAGCTCGAGGATTACAAGCGGGACATCGCCGAAGGCGAATTCGATGCGCGCGACCGGCAATACGTCAAGGCGCTGCACGCCCGGCTGTCGAAGAACCAATAATCGTTTTGGCACAAAAACAGTGTGTTGAATGCACTGCCTGACGGTTCACGTAACGAAACCCGCTTTGTCACGTGCCGGTAACAGCGGACAATCAAAAGACAAATCCGATTGTCCCCAAATCATGTGGATAAGTCTGTCGATAAACTCGAAATCCCGGCTTTAAGGAAAGGTTTCACGTTTACTACGCTCACTCTGCCTAATTTTTCCGCAAGCAGATAAGCTTCTGAAGACAAACGCAGATTTTCGGTATGCGATGTTTTTTTAAGCGTATTCGATATGACGTTTCGAGGAAGGATCGTTTGCCCGGCAAAGCCGCCGTGTATGTAGATATGTTCTTTTAAAACGAATGAAATAAAAAGCGCCCCGCCGCATTGCCTGCGGCATTGAATGAGGCCCTCCCATGACCCGATGCAGCTATCCGTTTTTGGACATCCCCGACCGGGAAGGCAAACCGCGCAAACTCGGCAAGACCATGGTCCACGACGGCGGCATCAGCCCCCGCCAGCTCGAAATGATTTTGGAAACGGCCGCGCCCTACATCGATTATTACAAGTTTCAATCGACTCATTGCCTGATCCCCGAAGACATCACGCTGACCAAGGCGAAGATGTGCCGCGAAAACGATATCACGCTCTATATGGGCGGCAACGTCGCGGAACTGGCCTGGGCGCAAGGGCGCTGGGATCAGGTTCTCGCCTACGCGCTCAATCACGGCTGGGGCGCGTTCGAGGTTTCCAACACCTACGTCCCCTTCAGCGAGGCGCAAATGATCGACATGGTCAAACGCGTGTCGGCCGAAGGTCTCGAGGTTTTTTACGAATGGGGTAAAAAGCACCCGGCCGAGCCGCTCGATCCGGACGCGGCGGCCGCCGACATCAAGCGCTTTTTGGACGCGGGCGCGAGCGTCGTCGTCCTCGAGGAAGGTGAAGTGGATCTCCTGATCGGCAAGGACGGACAAGGCGAACACGCGGACAGACTGATCGCCTTGTTCGAAAAGGTCGGGCTCGAACATCTGATGATCGAGGCCGGCAACATCAAACAGATGGCTTGGCTGATGACCCGCTTCGGCCCGACCATCAGCATCGGCAATCTGAAATCCGAACAGGTGATCGATGTCGAGCCGTTACGCCGCGGCATCGGCCGGCTCGTCGATAATTTCATCTACGAGCCCTATCTCGGCAAAAGCAATTAAGCGGAAATATTGACGGCGTTACCGCGGCTGGCCGTGATGGCGGCCGTGCTCTGCTGCAATTGTTGGGCGGCTTGCTGCGTGAGCGCCAAGGCGGCTTGCTGCTCGGATTGGACGGCTTGCTTCAGCGCCGCGACGGCGGCCTGCAAACCCGCGCTCAAGGTAATGGAATCGACCGAAGACATGACGACATTCTCCTCATGATCCCCGCTTTCTGCGGAACGGCGCGAGAATACCACGGCGGCCGCCGGAATCCAACGGGATCGCGAAAAACGGCTGAATTCCTCGAAAGACGTTAATCGGCGAATTGGCCCAAACCGGCGCCGCCGTGGATATCGTTTTCGTAGCCGCCGAGGCCGGAACGGTACAGCTCCAGGCAATATTCGAATTCCGGGCTGCCCGGCTCGATCTTTTTGAAGGTGACCCGGTCGAACAGGCACTGCTCCCGGTAATAGGCCTCCATTTCCGCGTCGGTGACGCAGCCGGCCAGCAATATCCCGGTCAAAAGTAGAAAAAAGATCCTGTGCATCGTTTTCCGCCGGACGCATGACCGTTCGGCCGCCGCTTGAATCGACGTGACGTCAATCGTCGAAAAAGTAAAACCGGACGTAGCCGCCCGCGTCGGGGTTATTGCTTTGTCCCAGGCCCGACCGCTCCAACTCCATGCAGAATTCGAAGGCATCCGAACCCGGCGGGAGTTCATCGAAGCTGTTGCCGTCAAACAGGCATTGCTCCCGGTAATAGGCCTCCGCTTCTTGCGGCGTCATGCACCCCGCCAGCAGGCCGTAGGAAAGAACGGCCGCGAAGGCCCATGAAACAACGGCGCGCATGTTCTTTACGCCTTAGTCGGCACTGTCGGCATCGCCGCCGTGCAAATCTTCCCACGGCTCGATCCCGGATCTGGCCAACTCCATGCAGAACTCATGCGTCGGCGAGCCGGGCTTATGATATTGAAACAGGGAGTCGTACTCACATGCTTCGCTGTAGAACGCTTCAATCGATTCCGGCGTTCCCACGCAACCGCTCAACAACAATCCGGCGATGACGAGTAGTCCGAGCTTGTTCATAAAAACACCTACTTCCTCGACTGGCTTATCGGCTTTAACATAGTGACGAGATACGCAGGCCGCTATCTGCCCGGCTCGTTAATTTTCAACCGGAGTCTTAAGCGATGCCGGACCGGCGGCGTACCGGCCCGTCAAGTACAGGAAAAAAGTCATATCCGTACTCTCGGTGACCGCTTTTCGCGAGCCCGGGGGTCGGAACCGGATTCCCGGTCGTCGTGCTTCCTGAACGGTCCAATGATGCCTGAGCCCCTGAGCGATTGAAAATCAACACTGTGTGATCGTTTCCATGAGGCAAAAACAAATACCGGGCAAGTCTAGCCCCCGTAAAGACCGTGAATAAATGATTTATGTCAGGTTGTCGAAAGAATTAAGAAATATATAGAAAGTCCAGCACTGATAACCCTGTTCAAACTCTCCGGGCCCCTTGGGGCCCGGTTTCTTTTTGTCCAGGGGCAATCATCGGACGGTTCCGGGCACGGGACGGCACCGGCCCATTTACCGTAACAAGGGATAACGGCAATGATCGAGCCGATTATTCGGCGGCACTCTTGGCCGGCTGGGCATAACCGGCGTAGTGCTTGATCAGGTCCGCCGCCGGCAGCGACGTCGATTTGACGGACTCCCGCTCGTTCATCGCTTCGATCAAGGCATGAATGCGCTTGCAATCCGCCGGCACCTTGAAGCCGCGGTAATGTTCCGTCGCGCATAAACGCTGGAACAACGGCATGTAGGTGACATCGACGAGCGATACCCAATCGCCGAACCAAAACGGCCCGTTTCCGCCGGTTTTCGCCAATCCTTCCGTCTCGACGAACAGCAGACTCGCCGCCAGTTTATCGCTCAACGAGGCCTGTTCCGCCGGGTCCTGCGCCATCAGGAGCGCCCGGTTGGCCGGCATCAGACGGGTGTTGCAATAGTCGATCCAGATACGCGCCAGCGCCCGGTTGTAGGAATCCTTGGGCATCAAGGACGGCTCGGGATAAACCTCTTCCAGGTATTCGTTGATGATCGCGCTTTCGTAGATCACCTTGCCGTCATGCTTGAGGACCGGCACCTTGCCGTAGGGCGAGACCGCGAGAAACCAATCGGGCTTGTTCTTGAGATTAACCTCGGTGAACACGAAATCGACCCCTTTCTCGGCAAGGGCGATTCGGCTTCTTTGGACGAACGGGCACGTTTTGGTGCTGATCAATTCTGTCTGAGACATGTCTCCTCCCTTGATATTTTTATCACTACATCTATATGCGTATTATCCTTAAGGATAACCCTAGATATAGGGGGTGTGATGACAATCACTTACCGAATATCGCTGGGTTTGTAAGATTCTTGTCAGATTCGTGACATATAAAACGCGAGTCAGAGGTTAAGTCAAAGTGGGAAGAGTATAGCAGGGGCGGCTTTTTTAGCGAAACCAATGAAGAGAGCCGGAACCATGAACACAATGAACGGAATGAAAAGACTATATCCCATTGGACTGATTTTCGCGGCGGCCCTGCTGATCGCGGCGCCGGCGCACGCCGATTGCGATTCGTTTCCGAAGGTTCCCTGGTGGGGCGAACTCAACCACGACAAGGTTGCCTCCTACGTCGCTTATAAGCACGAAGGCAAATGGAACCCGTACATCACCAAGTGGTCCAAGCAGGTCGACCGGCTGAAGGACGTACACAAACGCGAAAGCGCCGTATACGTGAACTATAAGAACAAAAAAGTGAAGATCGCCGGCAACGCCCTCGCCAACTACATTAAGCTTGTCGAAAAGCGCGTCGACATCACCCGCTGCCTGGCGCAGAACGATAAATACGCTAATTTTGCGACGGCCGCCGGCGACAAACCGAAAACGGGTAAGCAATAACCGGCGACACGCTCGACGGTTGCACGAAAAACCCGCCCTCGTTGAGAGCGGGTTTTTTCATGAATATCAATGAGTTATGACTTGTTCTTTTACGCCTTCGGCACGCTGCCCAGCGCGGCCATTTCCTTGCCGGTCAGCAAGATTTCATCCACGGCCCGGTTGATGAACACTTCGAAGTTTTCGCGCAATTGCGGCGAGAGTTCGATCAACTTGGAGCGGGCATCCTCCGGGTTCTCCGTTTCGATCAGGAAACCGCGTCGAATCGCGGTGTCGATATATTTGCCCGCCGTGTGCGCGCTTTTGACGGCCTTCATAAAACCCATGGCATCGGTCTTTCGTGTCGGTTTGTCCTGCCGCCATAAATTGGTGAAAAGATCCCAATACGCCGCCGAGTAGAACTCCGTGTCGTCCTTGAAAATCTCGAGCCAAGCGACCCCCTGGCGCTGGGTCATGTTGAAATACTCGAGCTGCTGAGCGCGGTTGTAGTTGAATGCCATGGTCCTCTCCCTTCTTCTTCCCCTGAACCTTCCGTCGTAACTTCTTCATGTCCCCGGCGCGGCTAAAGCGCTCCCGCGTCGCGTTTCCTGCCGCGGCCGTCCTCTTCCTGGTTTTCCCTGGAATCCTCCGCCGCCCCGGCGAAGGGACATTAAGCCACTGTTTTCAGTGTATTTTTACCTCAAAAAATAGCATAGCTTTTTCCCTTTATTTTTGCAAACGATATTGACATTAATTTTAAATGCATATATACATGCTTTATAGCGTTTAGATAGCGCAGCAAGAGATACATTTCAAGGAGGGATCGTCATGAAGACGCTCACACGCAAAATCAGCATCGGCTCCGTCGCGGCCATCGCCCTGTTCGCGCTTCTCCTCTCGGGATGCGTCACGCAAGGCAATCAAAAGCAGGTCGGCGGCACGTTGCTCGGCGCCGGCCTCGGCGGTTGGGCAGGCTCGACGATCGGCGGCGGCAAAGGCCGTCTCGCGGCCGTCGCCGCCGGCACCCTGATCGGCGCGCTGGTCGGGAACGGCATCGGACAATCCCTCGATAACATCGATCGCATGCATGCCGATCGCGCCTTCAGCCAAGCGCAATACACGCCGGTCGGACAGCCTGTCGTCTGGAACAACCCGAACACGGGCCATTACGGCAGCGTCACCCCGGTGCGCGAAGGCACGCAGCAGAACACCGGCGCCTATTGCCGGGAATACCACACCACCGTTTCCGTCGGCGGATCGCAGCAATCGGCCTACGGCACGGCCTGCCGCCAACCGGACGGCAGTTGGAAAATGATCTGATTAAGAGAAGCCCTCCTCCCCGTCCGACGGGCCCGGCTCGATCGGCTCTAGCGCAATATCCGTCCAAGTTTACCCATAACGGGTCAACTTGGACGGATTTCTTGCGCTGGAATCATAGGATCAGCGCGGTATAATCCGATCGCTTGGAACCGCCGCGCGATTCCAAGCGATCGGAAGCCGCGCTAGCCGGGCCCGTTTTTTTTGCACGGAACGGAAGAGGAAACGGCTCAGGCGCCGGAAACGGTGCCGCCGCGCGTCTTGAATTTATCCAGTTCGCCTTGAATCTGTTTTTCCTCGGCGGCGCTCACGTCGAACTTCACGGCGACGCCGCCCTCGTAACGGCGCACGACCTGGGAAGGAATCTTGCGGTCCAGGCTTTGGATATGCAGTTCGATGAAATCGTAATTGCTGAGGTGCGAGTCGAGGATATCCAGCGCCAGCGCC
>JAVJPD010000525.1:0-4782 GCA_040216475.1 Rhodospirillales bacterium | reverse complement strand
TGGAAACAGAATTTCCGTAATATCTTGCTTAGTCTGTTTTTAGGTGCGGAAGACCTCAAATTCTCATTTCTCAAAGTCGGCAACCAAGCACATGCCGAATCGCTTTTTCAGAAATGAATCCAGAGATTCCGGAATAAACGGCGCGAGTTTCTTTTGATACTGCGTGATTCGGAACCGCCGAGGATCGAGCTCCGCTTCCTTCAGCATCTCACCTAACTCCCCTGCCGTCAGATATCGGTGGTAGTATCCATCCGTGTAGAAATCCTGCACGGTCTTTAGAGTACATCCTTGGAAGATTTTTCCTTTGGCAAGCAGCCAATACAAACCATGGCCGTAATAAGCGATGCTGCGGCGGTGGTAGACCATCATAAGCCCCGCGCCGCCGGGTTTCAGGACGCGCCGTACTTCGCGAAGCGCCCGGTTCATGTCGCCGGTGTGGTGCAAAACGCCCCAGGAAAAGATGTAATCGAAGTGATTGTCCGGAAAGGCCATGGATTCGGCATCGCCGCGCACGACGGTCACGTCGAGGTTCTGGGCGGCGGCGTTGGCCGTCGCGAGCATGACGCCATGCTCGGTCAGGTCCATTGCGGTGACACGCGCGCCATGACGGGCGAGCCGGCAGGATAACGCTCCCGAGCCGCAGCCGAGATCGAGCACCCGTAATCCCTTCAGGCCGGCGAAATCGAATTCGTTACGTAAGAAGGGGCTTAGTGAGATGATCTGATCCTCGATCGCCCGTAGCGCCGCAGGATCGCTCGGCACACGCTTCTCGTCTGCCCAGTCGACATACGTCATCGGCAGCCTCTCCCACCAAAGCCTGTTTCGAGCTTGCTGCTGATGGGTTTCTTCCTCAGCGCGGCGGCGAGCGGAAATGAGAGGGTTCTCGGGATCGTTCATTCGGTCAATTCGAGGCACGGATGCTGTATCGGCGATATACGATTAAACTCATATTTATCGCGCCGGGATGCTAGACGGTCGCTTCCGGTGCGGCGAATGTGATACGTTTGATTCTTCTACGATGTGTCCTCGGTTCGCGCCACCTTTAATTCTCTCATTACGATGATGCGGTTCACACAAAAAGAATTCAGCCGGGAAGAATGGGCCGATATCGTCTCGAAATTCGCCGATTTGAGTCTGCTTCAATGTTGGGAATACGGTGCCGCCAAATCGGTCGACGGATGGCGCGCCGAACGGGGGCTGATCATTGACGGCGGCAAAACGCTTGGCGCGGCGCAGGTCATGATCCGTAATCTGCCCATCGTCGGCGGCGGGTTGGCATGGGTCAGCCGCGGTCCCTTGTGGCGCCCTCACGGCGAGGCCGGTTCGGCGATGTTGTTCGGCAGCATTCATGCAGCGCTGCGCCGGCATTACGTCGACGAATTGGGCTATTATCTGCGAATGGCGCCGGCCGTCGAAGAATCCAAGGCCGCGAGCGCCAGCTTGACGTCCTGTGGGTTCACGGTATCGGAAACGCCCGGTTGGGCTTCGGCGGTTCTCGATTTGACGCAAGGAGACGGAGCTTTGCGCCAAGAATTGCGGCCGAACTGGCGCAATAAACTCAACAAGGCCGAACGGCATGATATCCGTGTCGAGCAAGGATCGGATTGGAAAATTTTCGACGGTCTCGTGGACGAATACCGAACCTTCATGGCCGGGCGCGGCTTCACGACGACGGTCACGCCGGCGTTTTTGTCTGCCTTGCAAGCCGGCTTTAGCGAGGGCCGCCGGATGAAATGTTTTAGGGCGAGCCATGAAGGAGCTCCCCTGGGGTCCGTCCTGATCGCCTATTACGGCGATACGGCGGAATACCTGATCGGCACGCTTCTCGATGCCGGCCGCGCCTTCAACGTCGGTCAGCTTCTCGTGTGGCAGGCGATCCGCGATTGCCGGGAATCGGGGGTCATGCGCTTCGACGTCAGCGGCATGGACCCCGAACTGACACCGAAAGGTGTTTATGATTTCAAACAGGGGCTCGGCGGCCGTCCCTACCGGCTGATGAACGAGGTCGAGGCCCACGACGGCGGCTGGCGTTCGCGGCTTGTGCGATGGCGCGTCGCCCGTATGCGCCGCGCCGGCGAAAAAGCGGGAAGCGATCGGCAATGACGGTTCGCGATGCCATCGCCTGGCCTTGGTGGGCCGGCCATATGCTGGGCCGTTGTCTGTCGTTATCGCGGCCAATGCCGGGGGCTTTTCGCATTTTGTTGATTCACGACGTACCGCGACGGTGCATTTCGGCGTTCGAGTGTCTAATCGCGGAGATCGCGGCGACGAACGGATTCATCACGCCGGTCGAAGTCGAAGCCCGCCTGACCGGAAACAGCCGTTCGACTTCGGGAGATCACGTTCCCTATCTGCTGACCTTCGATGACGGTTATGTCACCCATGATGATTTAGCCCGGACGGTTTTGGCTCATCATGGAATCAGCGCGATCTTTTTCGTTTGCCCCGGTCTCATCGATTTGCCGGCAGATGAGCAGCCCGCAGCCATCGCTCATCATATCTATGCCGATACGATCACGATAGCGGATGTTGCCCGGCGGAAATTGTCTCTGATGTCCTGGGAAGCCGTTACGGCGTTGCGTAAAATGGGGCATACGATCGGCGCACATACGTTGACTCACGCATCCCTGGCGGCGCTTCATGGCGATGCGCTGCGACAGGAGGTAAAGGGCTCGCGCGATCGAATCGCCGAAGCGACTGGCGAAATTCCGCTTTGGTTTGCTTCACCCTATGGCGAGATCGACACGATCGATCGAGACGCGCTTGCTGTCGTCGGAGAACATTTCCGCTTCTGCCGGAGCGGCGTACGCGGACTTAATACACCGGACACTCATCGGCTTGGGCTTTTGGGCGAAAGCATCGATTTGTCGGCTGGCCGCGCTTGGCAGAAACTCGAAATCACGGGTGCTCTGGATTTTCGTTATCGAACGGCGCGGCGGCGGCTTTCGGCCATGCTTGAAGGCATGTCTTAAACCAAGGCGGTGCGAACGTCCTGCGTCGATATCGCGGCATCGACGGGCAGCAGAAAGACGGTCCGGCGCAAACGAATTGCCGTACCGTGATCGTGTTGCGCGTTTTTGACTTCCGGCGGCAGGTCGGGCCACGCTTCGGGCAAAAAACCGGCTTTTTGCAGGCGCGTGAAACAATCGGCGGCACGTTCGGGCGTATCGGCGCGGAACGCTGCCCGGTACGGTACGCTGTCGGGTGTGGCTTCGGCGAAGAGGGGCGCAAGACCCGGAATGCCCGCCAAAGCTTTGCGCATATCTCGTTCGTGGCGTTGCCGACGGGATGCGATATCGGGGAGGCCTTCTAGGGCTGCCGTAAGGAAGCGCCGCGCGGTCGTGCCGAATTGGGGCCCTTCATAGAGTTCGTCCGACAGGGCATCGTCGTCGAAGGCCGGGCGGCTTCGAAACCGCATCAAAAAAGGCAGGGTCATTTGCAAGGCCCTTTTGGCCAACCACACGCCAGGCTGTGGCGATGAGGTCTCCAGGGCATCGAATGCCGCCGTCAGGCGGTCTAGCAGGAAAGCACCACTGGGCCGGACGATAAGGAGGCCGCCATGCGGCACAGGGATGTGCTTGTATAGGCTGTATAAGACGTAATCGCCATTTTCGCCGATGCCGGGTGTCGGCATCAGGCAGTGCGTGGCGTCTTCCACCAAAGCCGCACCATGGCGGTCGCAAAACGACCGGGCGGCCGTCGTGTCGGCGGGGTTGCCGAAATAATGCACGAGAATGAAAAGATTCGGTGGCTCGCTTTCGGCATAAGCTTCCAGCGCGGCCCAATCCGGTTCCAGCCTTTCGTTGACGGGATAGAACCGGAGTGTTTCTCCGGTTCGGCGCAGCGGCGATAAGGGTTGATTGCAAAAATAATCCGGCAGCCAAAGAACCGCGTTCGGTTTGTTCGCCGCCGCCTCGTAGGCATCGACTAGAGTTTTGAGCGCCCAGGCGGCCCGGGAAAAAGGGAACGACCTATCGTTTTCACGTCGCCAAGGTCCAAAAAGCGCGTCGTCGCTGATCAAACATGACTTAAGAGCAGCGGCCAAATGACCGAAGCTCGGCATCGGCGCCGTCGTTACCGGCTTCATGGGGTTCAATCGGACCTTTTGCGTAGAACATAAAGGACATTCTTCGACGAAACCAACCAAAGCAGCGGCTGAAATAGTTTCGCAAGCTTCATGGCCCATCGGATTCTGTTGCGCGTCAGGAACAGGAAGGCTGCTGCGAGGCGGGGATCGACCCGGCGAATGATCATATCCAAACGATCGGATAAACCGCATTCTTCCGGGCAGATAACCTGATCCTTGGATTCGGCATGGGTAATGAGCATGACCCCGCCGGGCGTTAGTAAACGCGCGTATTCGGCGAGAATGGCTTTATGAACATTTTGTGCGGACTCTGCCGTTCCATAAAGATCGCGTGTGAAGGGATGGAATTCGCGAAAAACGATGACGTCGAAACCGCCCGCGGCAATTTCGGAATAAGCCATGGGTTGCGTTCCGTCGGCAACACAGAAGAAAATTCCGCCGATATCCTTGTTGTTCGACTTGGCATTGTTGATGCCGGCTTCGCTGAGATCAAAAGCGACGACACTTTCGGCGAGGGCCCGGAACATGGGCGTCATAGTGCCGATGCCGCAGCCGGCTTCCAAAAGCCTTTTCGGCGCCGGCATCGCGGCCAGCTCCTCGAGAATCAACGAAAACAGAAACATTTCTTTGAAGATGCGCGATTTCTGCAGCATCGAGCTCCTACGAACGATTTCAGGATCGTTCTTCTCGTAGGC
>JAVJPD010000524.1:0-5917 GCA_040216475.1 Rhodospirillales bacterium | reverse complement strand
GGATTGCAAGTACTGCGCGCAGAGCAGCCATTACGACACCGGCCTCGGCGCCGGCAAGCTGATGGACGTGGACGCCGTCAAAGGCGCCGCCGAAACCGCGAAGGCCGCCGGCGCGACCCGCTTCTGCATGGGCGCGGCGTGGCGCGAACTGCGCGACCGCGACGTCGAAAAGGTGGCGACCTTGGTGAAGGAAGTGCGCGGGCTCGGTTTGGAGACCTGCATGACCCTCGGCATGCTTACCGACGCGCAGGCCAAGGCGCTGAAGGACGCCGGGCTCGATTACTACAACCACAACGTCGATACCTCGCCCGAGTATTACGACGAGGTCATCACCACGAGATCGTACGAAGAACGGCTTGAGACGCTGAAGTCGGTGCGCGACGCCGGGATCAAGGTGTGCTCGGGCGGCATCATCGGCATGGGCGAGAAGGAAACCGACCGCGCCGGCATGCTCGAAACCCTCGCCACCATGGACCCGCACCCCGAGAGCGTGCCGATCAACATGCTGGTGGCGATCTCGGGCACGCCGCTCGATCACGTGAAGCCTTTGGAGGCGCTCGATTGGGTGCGCACGATCGCGGTCGCGCGTATTCTCATGCCGAAATCCTACGTGCGTTTGTCGGCGGGCCGCGAGGAACTGAGCGACGAAGCCCAAGCGATGTGTTTCTTCGCCGGCGCTAATTCGATCTTCTACGGCGAGCGGCTTCTGACCACGGGCAATCCCGACGTGCTGAACGACCAGGTGCTGTTCGACAAGCTCGGCCTCACGGCCGAACCGGGCACCGTCCGCGCGAATTAGCTCTCTATTTCACGGTGATCCTGGCGTGCCGGGT
This sequence comes from Rhodospirillales bacterium, assembly GCA_040216475.1. GTDB lineage: Bacteria > Pseudomonadota > Alphaproteobacteria > Rhodospirillales > CALINB01 > CALINB01. Next base: position 5,084 of record JAVJPD010000524.1, on the reverse strand, counting down.
AAAGGTTTTCTGCCCGGGCCCCGGGTTTTTGCGCGTCAGCAGTGCGATGCCGGTATAGGTGCCGGGCTCGAGGGGTAACGACTCGAGCCGCTTGCCCGCGAAATTGAGCATGCGGGCGTATTGCTTTTTCAAAACGATCTTGCGCTTGAGAAAAGGCTTGCCGTCGGGGCCGAGGATCAGAAACGTCAGCTCGTCGTCTTGGCGGACCTGAAACGCGTCCACCCAAAAAATCAGAAGCGGCGCGGTGCGGGCGATCTCGATATCGCGGTATTCTCCGGCGCGGATTTTCTCGGCGGTGGGTTGCTCGCCGGCGAAGCCGACGTTGTAAAGCGCGCTCGGCCCGTAGGGGAGCGCCGCGAGCACGTCGTCGCGCCACAGCGGTTTGGCGCCGGGGCCGCATTTCTTTTTGCGCGTCAGCCCGACGAACGGATCGACGACGGTCTTGCCGTGGCGCACCGTGACGTGCAGGTGCGGATATTGCGTGAGGCCCGAAAGGCCGACGAGGCCGATCTTTTGTCCCGCCGCGACGCGCTCGCCTTGCTTGACCGTGATGCTGCCCCGGCGCAGGTGGCAATACTGGGTCGAATAGGTGCCGGCGTGTTCGATGACGAGGCCGTTGCCGCAAAACTTGCCCTTGAGCTTTTCCGCGCCGAGCCGCTTGACGTCGATGTCGGCCATGCCGTCGCGCACGCCCGCGACGGTGCCGGCGGCCACGGCCAGCGCGCCGACGCCCGATTTCATGGCGGCGAGATCGCGCAGCGCGAAATCGGTGCCGAGATGGCGCTCGCCGTCCCTCGATTTCAGGTTGTAGGTGGCGGTGCCGCACATGTAATCGCGCACGCCTTGGCCGGGGTCGTGATCGACGTAATTGGAAATCCAGCAGGTCTCGCCCGGGGTGCAGTCGAGCGGCAGGCCGAGGGAGAGGGACGGCGCGGATTGCGCGAGGGCGCCGCTGCTCAACAGCGCGATCAAGGCGGCGAGCACGCCGATTCGCCGGGCTTGTCTCATTCGGGTATTCTTTTTGCCGTCCATGTCCCCGTCAGCTTCCCATATCCTCATCATGCGGGGCAAATCCGGCCCGGCGCCGGCAAGGGCGCCGTAACCGTTTGATAAAAAACCGAATTCGCGCCCGGCCCGGTTCAAACGTTCGCATCTGCCGCATCTTGTATGCATCTGGATCATGGCGGAAAAGCGCCATTTTCTGCCGCAACGCAATATTATTATTGCAACGCAATAAAAAGCGGCGACATAATGGCCGCGATTCGGGGTTATGGAGGGTTTTTTGGTGGATCAACCGTTGTCGTTGCATGACGAGCTTCACGGGTACTATTTCGAGGAGCTCGAAGAAGGCATGACCGAGATTTACGCCAAAACCATCACCGACGCCGATATCGTCACCTTCGCCGGCATTTCCGGCGACACCAACCCGGTTCATATCAATCAGGAATTCGCCCGCGACACCCGTTTCGAGCACCGCATCGCCCACGGCATGCTGATCGCGAGCTTCATCTCGACCGTGATCGGCACCAAGCTGCCGGGGCCGGGCTGCATCTATCTGAACCAGACCCTGAGTTTCAAGGCCCCCGTGTTGGTCGGCGATACGGTCAAGGCGCGCGCCACCGTGAGCCGCCTGGTCCCGGAGAAGAAATTCGTCGAGTTGGCGACGGTCTGCAGCGTCGGCGACAAGGTCGTGATCGACGGCCAGGCCCTGATCATGGTGAGCGCCCGCGCCGCCCTCGCCAAGGCGTCCTAACCAAGGCCGCCCTCGTCAAGGCGTCCTAACCAAGGCCGCCCTCGTCAAAGCCTCCTGATTCGGTTTTTCCGATCCCGTCATTCCCGCGAAGGCGGGAATCCATCTTTTCCGCGGCATGGCCCCCCGCTTGCGCGGGGGTGACGACTCGATATAAACGCGTCGCGCGCTATCGGTAGGGATTTGCGGGCACGATTCGCTTTCTCCTTGACCGTTTCCGGGTGCGCTGACATCTTCCAGCCGCGATGCAGATTTATCGAGAATTCAAGGACTTGCCGGCCGATCTCCGGGGCGCCGCCATCGCCGTCGGCAACTTCGACGGGGTCCACAAGGGCCATCAGGCGGTGATCAACGAGGCCGGGCGGATCGCGCGCGCGGAAACGCGCCCGTGGGCGGTACTCACCTTCGATCCCCATCCGCGCCAGGTGTTCAAGCCCGATACCGAACCGTTCCGCCTGACCCCCGGCACCGCGAAGGAGCGCCTGATCGGCGCGCTCGGCGTCGATTACCTGATGGTGCTGACTTTCGATAAGGCGTTTTCGCAACGCGCGGCGGAAGCGTTCGTGAAAGACATTCTGGTCGAGGCGCTCGGCGCCCATCACGTGGTGTCGGGCTACGATTTCGCCTTCGGCCAGGGCCGGAAGGGCAACTGCGAGTTGCTGCTGCGCATGGGCCGGACTCTGGGCTTCGATTTCACCGCCGTGCAGGCGGTCCACGACGAGGCCGGCGCGGTGTTCTCCTCGACCCGGGTGCGCGACTGCCTCACCGCGGGCGATCCCCAGGCGGCGGCGCGCATTCTCGGCCGTCCGTTCGAGATCGAGGGCACGGTGGAGAAGGGCGAGGCGCGGGGCCGCACCATCGGTTTTCCGACCGCCAACGTCGCGATGGGCGCATATCTGCGCCCGGCGAACGGGGTCTACGCGGTCCGGGCGGCTCTGGCGGATGGCCCCGGCATTCGTGACATCCGCTGGCATGACGGAGTCGCGAATTTGGGCCTGCGGCCCACGTTTGCCGGCGATAACGTGGTGCTCGAGGTCCATTTGTTCGATTTTAAAGGCGATCTCTACGCCAAGACCCTGCGCGTCGCCTTTATCGACTATATCCGCGCGGAAAAGAAATTTGACGGGATCGACGGTTTGAAGGCACAAATCGCCCGGGATTGCGCCCGCGCCCGCGCGATCCTTGCCGATGCGCCGAACGACACGGAAGCCTCATGAGCGTCGATTATAAAGCAACGATCCATCTGCCCCGCACCGACTTCCCGATGAAGGCGGGCCTGCCCCAGCGCGAGCCCGAGATTCTCGCGCGCTGGGCCAAGGAGGATTTGTATAAGAAGCTCCGTGCCGCCGCGAAAGGGCGCGAGAAATTCATCCTGCACGACGGCCCGCCGTACGCGAACGGCAACCTGCACATCGGCCACGCACTGAACAAGATTCTCAAGGACGTCATCAGCCGCTCGCAGCAGATGCTCGGCAGGGATTCGAACTACGTGCCGGGCTGGGACTGCCACGGCCTGCCGATCGAATGGAAGATCGAGGAAAAATACCGCGCCGCCGGCAAGAACAAGGACGCCGTGCCGATCATCGAGTTCCGTAAGGAATGCCGCGAGTTCGCCGAACACTGGATCGGCGTGCAGCGCGAGGAGTTTAAACGGCTGGGAGTCATCGGCGATTGGGACCATCCCTACACGACCATGACCTTCGCCGCCGAGGCGCAGATCGTGCGCGAGCTCGGCAAATTTCTGATGAACGGCACGCTCTATCGCGGCTCCAAGCCGGTGATGTGGTCGGTGGTCGAAAAGACCGCGCTCGCCGAGGCCGAGGTCGAATACCACGATTATGAGTCCGATCAGGTGTGGGTGAAGTTCCCGGTGACGAAAATTGACTTATATGACCGCGAAAATCTAAGCGTCGTCATATGGACGACGACGCCGTGGACACTGCCCGGCAACCGCGCGATCAGTTTCTCGCCGCGGATCGCGTATGGCATCTATGAAGTGACCGAGGCCGCCGAGGACAACTGGGTCAAGGCGGGCGAAAAGTTGATTCTCGCCGACGCCTTGGCCGAAAGTTTCAAGCAGGCGGCCCGGATCGAGAATTGGCAACGCGGCACGGACGTTCCCTCGAATGTTCTGGAGCGGCTTGTCTGTGCGCATCCGCTCAAATCGCTCGGCTACGATTTCGACGTGCCGCTGCTGGCCGGCGATCACGTGACGGAAGACACCGGCACCGGTTTCGTCCACACCGCGCCCGGGCACGGCGTGGACGATTTCGAAATCTGGATGGAAAATAAAACAGACCTCGAGACGCGCGGCATCGACACCGCGATTCCCTACACGGTCGACGGCGACGGCGCGTTTACCGACGCCGCGCCGGGCTTTACCGGCAAGCGCGTCATCACCGACAAGGGCAGCAAGGGCGACGCCAACGAGGCCGTGATCGCGGCGCTGAAGGAAGCGCACGCCTTGGCCGCGCGCGCCAAGCTCAAGCACCAGTATCCGCATTCCTGGCGCTCCAAGAAGCCGGTGATCTTTCGCAACACGCCGCAATGGTTCATCGCCATGGACAGGGATTTGACCGGCGCGCCGGGCGGCAGCGACACGCTGCGATCCCGCGCGCTCGCCGCCATCGAGGAAACCCGCTGGGTGCGGGCGCAGGGCCAGAACCGCATCGGCGGCATGGTGCAGGACCGGCCCGACTGGGTGGTGTCGCGCCAGCGCGCCTGGGGCGTGCCGATCACGGTGTTCGTGAGGAAGAAAGACGGCGAGCCGTTGCGCGATCAAAAGATTTTGGACCGCATCGCCGAGGCCGTGGAAGCGGAAGGCGCCGACGTGTGGTTCTCGTCCGAGCCCGCGCGGTTCCTCGCGCCCGACTACGATCCCGCCGACTACGATCAGGTCACCGACATTCTCGACGTGTGGTTCGATTCGGGCTCGACCCATAGTTTCGTGCTCGAGCGGCGCGCCGATCTCGCCTGGCCGGCGGATTTGTATCTCGAAGGCTCCGATCAGCACCGCGGCTGGTTTCATTCCTCGCTTCTCGAATCCTGCGGCACCCGCGGGCGCGCGCCGTATAAAGCCGTGCTGACCCACGGCTTCGTCATGGCCGAGGAAGGCCAGAAGATGTCCAAATCCCAGGGCAACGTCACCGCGCCCCAGGACGTGATCGCGCAAAGCGGCGCCGACATCCTGCGCCTCTGGGTGGTCGGCTCGGATTATTCGGAAGATCTGCGCATCGGCCCCGAGATTCTCAAGCAGCATTCCGACGTTTACCGGCGCCTGCGCAATACGCTGCGCTACCTGCTCGGCAACCTGAACGGGTTCGGCGACGACGAG